>JABMNB010000750.1 GCA_013205335.1 Rhodospirillales bacterium | reverse complement strand
TCGCTGCGCCTCAGCGTTCTCGACCAGTCGCCGATCGCTAAGGGCCGCACGCCGGCCGATGCGGTGCGCGAGACGCTGGAACTGGCCCGGCTCTGCGACCGGCTCGGCTACACCCGTTACTGGCTGGCCGAGCACCACAGCAGCGAGGCGCTGGCCGGTTCGACGCCCGAGGTGCTGATCGCGCGCGTCGCGGGCCTCACCGAGCGCATGCGCGTCGGATCGGGCGGCGTGATGCTGCCGCACTACAGCGCCTTCAAGGTGGCGGAGAACTTTCGCATGCTGGAGACGCTGTTTCCCGGCCGCATCGACGTCGGCGTCGGCCGCGCCCCGGGCAGCGACCAGCACACGATGCGCATCCTGGCCGACGGCAAGCCCAACTGGAGCAACGCCGACAAATATCCCTACCAGGTGCGCGACCTCGTGGCCTGGCTGCACGATGCGCTGCCGCTCGATCACGAGGGCACAGGTGTCGTGGCCCAGCCGACCGGCGAGACGGCGCCCGACGTCTGGCTGCTGGGTTCGAGCGACGACAGTGCGGCGCTGGCCGCCCATTTCGGCCTGCCGTTCTGCTTTGCCCATTTCATCAATCCCGACGGCGGCGATGGCGTGACGCGCTCCTATCGCGCCCATTTCAAACCATCGTCGCTGCATCCCAGGCCGCAGCCGATGATGGCGATCTCGGTCCTGTGTGCGGAGACCGACGAAGAGGCCGACCTGCTGTCGCGCAGCCGTGAGGTCTGGGCGATGCGGCTGCGGACGCTCGGCAATCCCGGCCCCGTGCCGTCGGTCGAGGAAGCGCTGGACGCCGCCAAAGCGCCGGGCGCGGAGCGCTGGCTTCCGGCGCTGCGCCGCCGCTCGGTGGTGGGCTCGCCCAAGACGGTGAGGGCGGGGCTCGAACGCCACGCCGCCGCCTACGAGGTCGACGAGATCATGGCGGTAACGATCTGCTACGACTTCGAGAAGCGCAAACGGTCGTACGAGTTGCTGGCCGAAGAGTTCGGGCTTCCTTCAAGCTCCTCTCCCCCGATAGGGGGAGAGGCTGGGTGAGGGGGCGACGCACCTCCTGTAACCCCCTCACCTAACCTCTCCCCCTAACGGGGGAGAGGAATATGAATCTAAAGCCCGGCCAGCGGGAAGCCCTTGCCCTTGCCGTTCTGCGGCCGGCGCTTCTCGATCATCGCGCGTGCTGCGGCGGCGCGGCCGGCTTTCACCATTGCCGATGTCACGAGGTATTCGAGAAGGTCGCGTTGGGCGCGGCTGCCGCCCAGGCGCTCGTGCGTGCCGAGCAGCGGCTCGATCTCCTCGATGGCGTGCTTCCAGTCGCCCTGCGCATAGGCCGCGAAGCCGCGCGCCATCGGCGCCAGCATGTCGGCCGTGGCACCGCGCGGGCTTTCGATGAACGTCGCCAGCGCCGCGCCGTCGCCGGCCATGGCGTAGGCCATCACCGTGTGCATGTCGACGAAGCCCAGGCCCGGCCGTCCAAACCATTTTGCAGCGTAATCCGCGATCTCGCGCCACCGCTTGGCCGGCCGCGGCTCGCCCGCCATTTCGGCGCGCGCCAGGAAGGCCACGCAGTCGGTCGCGACGTTGATCTGCGGTCCCCAGGTGACCGCTGGGCTGAGCGCCTCGTCATAGATGCGCCAGGCATCTTCCATGCGGCCGGTTTCCATCGACCACAGCGCAAGGTGCCAGTTGTTATGGACGTGCATCAACCCGTCGCGCGAATAGTCCTTCATCCAGTCCCGCAGGAAGGCGAGCCCCGCCTCGCGCTCGCCCAGCTCGTAGAACAGATGTGTGCGGATGTGCGCGGCGTGGGCGCTCTTCGGAAAGGCTTCGAGGGCCGCATCGATGTTGCGCTGGCCCTCGTCGAGCTTCTGCAGCTCGATCTGCGCGAAGGCGAGCTGCGTGCGGTACCACCAGTCGTCGCCATAGTGCTTCTCGAGCGGTTCGAGCAGCGCCAGCTGGTCGACCTCGCGGCCGGCCTTGCCGGAGAAGCCGATCAGGCCGAACACGCTGGTCGCCGGCGCAAGCGCCATGGCGTCGCGCGGCCACTCCTTCATATGCTCGCGAATCGCCTCGAGGGCGGCGGCGCCCTGTCCGGTCAGGATCTTCTCGAAGATGGCGATCTGGCTCTGCTCGCGCGGGCTGGCGCCGCCGGCCAGTTCCTTCGCGCGCGCCAGCGGCTCCTTGGCCTCGTGGCCGCGACCCAGCAGCTGCTTGGCGCGGGCGAGCGAGATGTGGCCCAGCGCGAAATTCTCGTCGGCCTCGACCGCCTTCTGGAAGTGCCCGTCCATGCCGGGCGTGGCGGCCATCAGGCTTTCGGCACCCGCCAGGTAGGCTTCCTGCGCCGCGACCGATTGGGTGCCGAGTTCGTTGCCATAGCGATCGTGCAGGCTGCTCATGATTTCTCCTTGCCCGCCGTGGGATCCCACATTGGCGCGGCCATGGTCTCGCTGAAATTCTTGAACATGAGATTGAACGATATGCTGATGCGCTCGCTCTGTCCGTCATTGGCCGGAACGGTGTGCTTCAGCCAGGACGGGAAGATCACCATGCGGCCTTCCTTGCTGGAGGCATTGGCGCCGTTCGCGGTGAGACGCGTGTACTGGCGCGGCTTGGGCATGATCATCGAGGCCTGGCCGCGCGGGTCCTGGAACAGGATCTGTGAGCCGGCCGTCGGGATCGAGACGTAATAGACACCGCTCAGATAGTTGTTCGGATGGTGGTGCATCGGATGGTAGGCGCCGGGCGGATTGACGTTCGCCCAGCAGCCGGTGATCGCCATCGGATACTGGTCGACCTGCAGGAAGCGGGTTACGCCTCGGGCGGCCGTCTCGACCAGTCTGGCGAACTCCCCGAAGGCCGGCCGCGTATGGAGATCCTGCGGGGTCTGCCAGTTGCTGCCGGCCGGAACCGGCGGCCGCGGCGTCATCATCCGCTCGATCTCGGCTTTCAGTTTCGCATTGAGGCTGGCCGCGGCGGCCGGCTGGAGATCCACGATCCACAACGGGGTCGGGAAAATCTCCTGCACTTCCTGCTTCTCGATCATGGCTGCCATTATATCTCGCGATTGCCCGATTGTCCGTTAGGTGGTCCAATCGGCCGCATAAACGAGCCCGGGGAGAAAGCAGCCGATGACCCTGTCGATCCATGCCGTGACGCCCGACTTCGTGGCCGAAGTGGGCGACGTCGCCCTGAACGCGGTCTCGCCGGCAGACCTTGCCGCTATCCGCGAGGCCTTCACCAGGTATGCGGTTCTCGTCTTCCCCGACCAGGAATTCGACGACGACAGCCAACTCGCCTTCGCGCGCCATTTCGGTCCGCTGGAGACGACCGTCTTCATGGCGCGCAAGGACCATAACCTGCGGCTGCACCAGAACATGGCCGATGTCGGCAATCTCGACGCCGAGAACCGCATCCTCGAGACCAGCAACCGTCAGCGGCTCTACAATCTCGGCAACCGGCTCTGGCACACCGACTCCTCGTTCAAGCGCCTGCCGGCCTATTGCTCGATGCTGCACGCCCGCTCGATTCCGCCGATCGGCGGGCATACCGAGTTCGCCGACATGCGCGCGGCCTACGACGCGCTGCCGGACTCGACGAAGGAGCGTATTGCCGGACTGGTCGCCGAGCATTCGATCATGACGTCGCGCGGCAAGCTCGGCTTCAAGGATTTCGACGAGAGCGAGCGCCAGGCCTTCGCGCCGGTGCCGCAGGTGCTGGTGCGCCGCCTGCCCGACTCCGGCCGTATGAGCCTTTACATCGCCAGCCACGCCGGCGCGATCCGTGGCATGCCCGACGACGAGGCGCGCCAGCTGCTCGACGAATTGACCGCGCACGCGACGCAACGCCAGTTCGTCCACGCGCACCGCTGGCGCGAGAACGACCTGGTGATCTGGGACGATCGCTGCACCATGCATCGCGGCATGGAATTCGACGACCAGCGCTACAAGCGCGACATGCGCCGCGCCACCGTCTCCGACGTCGCCCCGACCTGCGAGCAGATGGGCCTGTCCGTCGCCGCGGAGTAGGTGCGTCACCCCCTCACCTAACCTCTCCCCCGATCGGGGGAGAGGAACATGAATTCAGACTCCTCTCCCCCGACAGGGGGAGAGGCTGGGTGAGGGGGCTACGCACGCTCCTTCAATCAAGCAAGCGCCGCATGATCGTCCGCCGCCACGGCGGATGACCATGGCGGTTCCCTTCCATGGCCTGCAGCCGGAAGGGGTGCGGCCAGTCTCGGCGCGGCATCTCTTCGAAGCCGCGGCGCGCGTAGTACGGGGCGTTCCACGGGACATCGCGATAGGTCGAAAGATGGAGCGTGCGATGGCCCAGGCCGCGGGCGGCTGTCGCGATTTGTTCGATCAATGCACTGCCGAAGCCGTAGCCCTGCCAGCGTTGCAGCACCGAGAGCTGGTCGAGCCACGCCGTACCGCCCGGAAACTTCATCAGGGCGAACCCGACGGGCCGGTTGAGGGCTGAGACCGCGACCCAGAGCCGGCCCGCGCGCCGGCCGGCCTCTAGCGAGGCGAGGCTGGCGGGAGGCATGTCGACCACCTGGCCGAGGCCCGCGCGCCGATAGCGCAGGTCGGCTTCGTTTTCGATCTGCGGCAGCAGCTTGATTTCATGCGGGTGCGGGCGGCGAATCATGGCAGTGGATTGGTTACGCTGGCTGAAAGCCCGGAGGAAGCGCCATGACGATCGACATCGAACCGCTCAAGAAGGAACTCGGCCGCCAGATCGAGGACGAGGACGTCGTCATGCAGGCGCCGCTCAAGGCGATGATCGCGACCTTCGATCGTGACGACAAGGTCCCGGCGGAGGGCGAGCCGATCGCGCCGGGCTGGCATCTCTGCTTCCTGCATTCCTATGCCCGCCGCAACGTGCTGGCCGAGGACGGGCTGCCGACCGAAGGCGGTGTGCTGCCCAAGATCCCGCTGCCGCGCCGCATGTATGCCGGTTCCACCTTCACCTTCGAGGGCGACATCCGCGTCGGCGACAGGCTGCGCCGCGAGACCGAGTTCTCCGACGTGCAGCTCAGGGGCGGCGCAACCGGCAATCTGATCGTCACCAGCCAGACACGCCGTATCTACACGCCGCGCGGCCTCGCCGTCACCGAGGTCGCCAACACCGTATTCCGCGAGGAGGTGAAGGCGGGCGAAAAGAGCGGCGTGCCGGTGCGCGAGGCGGCGCCCGCCGATGTGCCGTGGCGGCGCACCATCAAGGCCGATCCGGTGATGCTGTTCCGTTATTCCG
Organism: Rhodospirillales bacterium; assembly: GCA_013205335.1. Lineage (GTDB taxonomy): Bacteria > Pseudomonadota > Alphaproteobacteria > Reyranellales > Reyranellaceae > Reyranella. The sequence goes on along the minus strand of JABMNB010000750.1, from coordinate 6,210 downwards.
CCATTACCTTCAACCCGCATCGCATCCACTACGACCGGACCTACTGCATCGAGACCGAGGGCTATCCCGGCCTGGTGGTGCACGGCCCCTTTGCCCAGCAGTGCCTGTTCGACCTGCTGCGCGACTCCGCGCCCGGCCGGCCGATCAAGACCTTCGCCATCCGCGCCCGCGCGCCACTGTTCGACACTTCGCCGTTCGAGGCGATCGGCCGCCCGACCGCCGACGGCAAAGGCGCTGAGCTGTGGACGGTGACGCCCCAGGGCACGATCGCGGCGCAGGCCACGGCGACCTTCGCCTAGGCCACGGATGCAAGCACCGCCCCTGCCGCGGTTCCTGATCCCGCGGCTGCCGTTCTTCTACGGCTGGGTGGTGCTGGGCTGCATCTGTCTCGCGGGGTTCGCGCGGCAGGGCGCGGCCGTCGCGGTGCTCTCGATCTTCGTGCTGCCGATGACCGAGGCGTTGGACTGGTCGCGCACCGAGATGTCGGGCGCGGTGTCGCTGGGCGGCCTGCTGGCGGCGATCATCTCGCCGGCCATCGGGCCCTTCATCGACCGCCGCGGCGCCCGGCTCGTGCTCTGCCTCGCCGTCGCCGGCATGGGCATCGCCTGCATGGCGCTGTCGCTCATCCAGTCGCTGCTGCTCTTCTATCTGCTGTTCTGCTTCGCGCGCATGATCTGGGCGGGGCCATTCGACCTCGGCCTCTACGGCGCCCTCAACAACTGGTTCGTGGCGCGCCGTGGCATCGCCGCCTCGTTCGCCACGCTGGCGCAGATGTCGGGGCTGGTCGTCCTGCCGCTGATCGCGCAGTTCGCCATCAGCGGTGCCGACTGGCGGGCCGGCTGGATCGCGGTCGGCGCCACGGTTCTCATCGTCGGCTTCGTGCCCTGCTGGCTGCTGCTGGTGCGGCGGCCGGAGGATGTCGGCCTGCAGCCCGACCGGCTGGCCGACGGCAAGGCTGCACCTTTGGTCGAGCCGCGCTGGAGCCGGGCGCAGGCGATGCGGACGCCCGCTTTCTGGCTGCTCTCGCTCTACACGGTCCTGCTGTTTCCCGTGCAGGCCGGGGTCAGCCTTCACAATGCGCCGCACCTGATCGAGCGCGGCCTGTCGCCCGTCGCGGCGGCTTCCGTGATCGCCTTCGTCGCGATGCTCTCGGGGGCGGCGAGCTTCGGCATCGGCTTCCTGCCGCGCCGGTGGCCGGTGCGCTACCAGATGGCGCTGTGTGCGGCGTGCATGGCGCTTGGCAGCTACGGGCTGATCTTCGTCTCCGGGGTGGAGACCGCGATGGCGGCGGCCGGCCTGTTCGGCATCGGCATCGGCGGAATCATGCTGCTCCTGCCCGTGGCCTGGGCCGACTATTTCGGTCGCGAGAGCTATGGCGCCATTCGCGGCGTGGCGCTGTCGCTGCAGGTGACGGCGCAGGCCGCCGGGCCGCTGGCCTCCGGCATGCTGCGCGACTGGAGCGGCACCTACACCGACTCGCTGCTGCTGTTCGGCACGCTGGCCACGCTCGCGGTAATGGCGGCGCTGGCGGCGCAGCGGCCGCGAGTTCTGTCAAATACTACCTCACCCTGAGGAGCGCTCCATAGGAGCGCGTCTCGAAGGGTGGGAGCCCGCACCGTGTTTGTTGCCCATCCTTCGAGACGGCCTTCGGCCTCCTCAGGATGAGGTGGTGCGGAAAGAGTCTAATCGTTGGCCGCGCCGTAGCGCAGGGGGCGAAAGAACGCCCTGATGTCCTCGACCAGCAGGTCCGGTTCCTCGAGCGCGGCGAAGTGGCCGCCGCTCGGCATGATCGTATGGCGGCGGAGATTGAACGCGCGTTCGATCCATTCCTTTGGCGGCGCGGGCGCGATGTCGGCCGGGAAGGCCGCGAAGCCTGTCGGCGTTTCTACCTTCGCGCCCGCGGGCAGCGCGCGCGGCTTCTGCTCGGCCGCCCCGCGATAGAGCCAGGTCGCGGTGCCGGCCGTGCCGGTCAGCCAGTAGACCATGATGTTGTCGAGCAGCGTGTCCATCGAGAAACGCTTCAGCGGATCGCCGCCGCAGTCGCTCCACGCCTGGAACTTCTCGACGATCCACGACGCGAGGCCCACGGGCGAATCGGCCAGCGCCACGCCCAGCGTCTGGGGGCGCGTCGCGTGGATGCGCTGGTAGGCGGTCTTGTCGTCGAGGGCGGTGCCCATCTTCGCAAGCCAGGCCTGTTCGTCGGCGCTCAAGGTGGCCGTCTTGAGATCGAGGCCCGGCCGCAGCCCCATCATGTTGAGATGAACGCCAAGGACGCCCGACTCGTCCTGCTGCGGATGGTCGAAGGCGAGCCAGGAGGAGACGACGGCGCCCCAGTCGCCACCCTGTGCGCCATAGGGACGGCCGTAGTTGAGCTTTTCGGTAACGAGCTTGTGCCAGAGGCCCGCGATGGCGCGGGGGCCGATCGGGCCCTGGCTGCCATCCTCACGGATCGGCGGGCCGGAGAAGCCGTAACCCGGCAGCGATGGCACGATCACGTCGAAGGCGTCGAGCGGATCGCCACCATGGTTCTCGGGATGGGCGAGGGCATCGATGACATGCAGGAACTCGACGATCGATCCCGGCCAGCCGTGGGTGACGATCAGCGGCAGCGGCCGCGGCGCGTCCTCGACCACGGTGCCTGGCTCGCGAATGAAGTGGATGCGCTGCGGGCCGATATCGACCAGATAGTTGGGCCACCGGTTGATCGCCTCCTGGCAGCGCTGCCAGTCGTAGCCGCGGCGCCAGTAATCGACCAGCTCGGCCAGGAAGACAGGATCGGTGCCCGAGGCCCAGGAGCCGCCGTCGGCAATCGCCACCTGCGGGCGCCAGCGGCGCAGGCGCTCGTCGAGGTCGATCAGCGCCCGCTCGGGAATGTCGATCTTGAAGGGCTCGGGAGTGTCGTAGCGCGTGTCGGCCATGCCGACAGGCGTAGCGCGGAACTCACCCTTCCAGCAAATCCGCCTTCAGCCGCTCGCGTGCCGCGACGTTGAGGCCGAGCGCCTTCTCGGCGAAGGCCTCGGGCGAGCCGAAGTCGCCGCGTACGACCTCGAAGGCGGCTTCGAGATAGGGTGTGCGCGCCTCGACGATGGCGGCGCGGGTGTCGATGTCGAGCTCGGGATAGCGGCCGATATGGCCGGTCCACAGTTCGTTGGTGCGGAGATAGTCCTCCAGCACCGTTTCCCAGGGCACGCCGAGCAGCGAGAGCAGCAGGGCCGAGGCGAAGCCGGTGCGGTCCTTGCCGGCGGTGCAGTGGAACACCAGCGGCCGGTGCGTGCCGTCGCTCAGGGTCGAGAACAGGGTGCGGAACCCGGGGGCGCAGCGGCGCGGATAGTCACGGTAATGATCCGTGAGGAACCCCATCATGATGTGCGGGTTGGCGGATCCGTCCGCCACGGCGCCCCGGATCTTTTCGCCGACGCCGGGCTCGATGTGTGCGCCGACGATGCGGCACTCGAGGCCTTCGATCAGGTGCGGCGTCTCGGCCGCTTCGCTGACGCCGCGCAGGTCGACGATGGTGCGCACGCCGAGCCGGCCGAGCGCGCTGCGGTCCTCGTCGGTCAGGCCGCCGAGATGGGCCGAGCGGAACACCGCGTTGCGGCGGACGGTGCGGCCGTCGGCGGTCTTGTAGCCGCCGAGGTCGCGGAAGTTGGAGCCGCCCTGAAGGGTCAGGACGAAGGGAAGGCTGGTGTCAGGCATGACGCGTTTCTAGCACGTCCGGCCGGTCCCGCTCATGTCGTTTGCGCGTCAGAATTTTTGCGCCAGCGTCACGAAGAAGGCCCGCCGCATTCCGTATTGCGGTGCGCCGACGCCGACACCCTCGCCGGTGCGCAGCTCGTAGACGCCATCGGTCACGTTGATCGCATCGAGACGAATCTGCGTGCCCTTGCTGCCGCCGAGCGGCACCTTCTGCGTCACCGAAAGATTGAGCGTGGCATAGGCCGGCAGCGACGTATCGTTGGGCGTCACGATGCTCGTGCGAAGGCCGCTGCCGAACAGCATGTCGGCGGACACGCGGGTTGCCCGATCGCTCCCGGAATTGAAGACGTAGGCGGCACCCGCGGATCCCGTCCAGCCTTGGTCGTGGTCGGCGGCGATCCAGTAATTGGCGGTGTAATTGAGATCCTCGGGGGAAAAATTGTACTGGGCGGAGTTGATGCGGGTGGCGCTGACCTTGGACCAGGCGAGGTTGCCGTAGAGAGACCATGGACCCTGGTCGTAGTTGGCGTAGAGTTCGAAGCCCTTCACCTGTGCGTTGGCATAGTTGAAGGAAGCGAGCTGGATCGGCGCGCCGAACTGGCCCTTGTCGAGATAGTTCTCCGCGATCTTGTAGTAGCCGCTGAAGCCGACGGTCAGGCCGTCCACGGGTTTTACGGTCAGGCCGACGTCGAAATAGTCGGATCGTTCCGCCCTTACCGGATCGTTCACGAAATTCTCGGGCTCGGCCGTCGTGCCGGTCCGGACGGCCAGTGAGTTGAAGCCGACCTGGTTGAGCGGCGCCGGCACGAAGTAGCGCGAGTAACCGGCCCGCAGGCTGATCTGCGGTGTCGGTTCCCAGACGACGTTGATGCGCGGGCTGACCTGGTTCTCCGACACCTGCCCGGTGATCGCGTCGAAGCGCGCGCCGAAGTTCACCGTGACGGTCGGGGTGATCCTCCATTCATCCTGCAGGTAGACGCTGTAGGTCCAGCCGATGAGATTGGAGCCGTCGGTGAACCCCACCGGGCGATCGCCGGGAATAAGTTCCCCAGGATTGAGGGGATCGGGGACCAGTCCCAGCGCATTGTTCTGGCTGAAGCTCGAGACCTGCTCGCGCTGGACGAGGAAGCCGCCGCGCAGCGTGTGGTTGGACGCGATTTTCCAGCTTGCGTCGGCCTGGGCGCCGACCGCCAGGCTGGACCGTTGCGACCAGGGCGCGACACCGTTGTAGAGCAGGTCGCCGAGCGCGTCGGGCTGGTAGGAGAGCTTGGAGTAGCGGGCAAAGCCCGAGAGCTGCATGTTGAAGTCCTGGTAGCTTTTCTGCAGCGAGGCGATGCCGAAATACGTGTCTTCCCACTGGCGCTGGTCGAGCACCGAACTGTTCCAGTCGGAGATGCCGTTGACCGTGAAGGCGGGGGTCTGTCCCGGCACGTTGGGGATCTGGTAACGCGCGCTCGCGCCGCCGCCGATGAAGCTCAGGCGGGTGTTCTCGTCGACCACGGCGGTGAGCTTGGTGAGTGCGTACCATTGCGCAGTGTCGTCGTGGAGTGGCGCGGTGGACGCCGTCGGGTTCTCGATGCCGATGCCGTTGCTGACATACTGGCCGACGGCGAAATAGTCGAAGTTGCTGGAGCGGCCGCCATATTCCAGCGCCGGCTGAAGCCAGTTGTAGGACCCCGTCATCATCGACGCCTCGCCGCCGGGATTGGTCGTGCCGGACTTGACGCCGATATCGACAACGCCCGCCGTGCGCAGTCCGTACTGCGCGGGCAGCGCGCCGGTGATCAGCGACAACGAGTCGGCGAAGCGTGGCGAGAGAATGTTGCTGAACAGCGCCAGGCCTTCGGGCAACTGCACGCCGTCCAGACGATACTGCAGGCTGCCATGGTCGCCGCGCACATGGATCTGGCCGAAGCCGTCCTGCACGACGCCGGGCGCGCGCAGCAGTACCTGGTTGAGCGGGGCATTCTCGCCGAGCGGCGTGTTGCCGATCGCCGTCTTGCTGAAATCGTAGCGCGTGGCGCCGAGGCTCGGCTGGATCTCGCTGCGCTCGCGGTCGAGCCGCTTGCCGACCACTTCGATCGAGAGCGCGTCCGACGGTACCTGCGGCTGGGTCTGTGGCCCGGGCGGAGTCTGCGCCAATGCCGGGTGGGCCGCGGAAAGACCTGCTGCGAGGGCCAATGCCGATACACCGATCCGCTGCATCCCGGTCTCCTCCGTTTACGCTAAAAAATGTTATACTATATCTTGTTATAATATAACATTATGAGACGTCAATCGATATGGTTCCCCTGCGGACGGTTTATCGGGGCTCGAGAGTCTTGAAGCGCCCGGCGGCGGGCGGGTTTGTCGGTTTCGTTGGAGGTCGTCGTGAGAGTCTGACTCGAAATGAATGCAGCAAAAACAAGAGGCTATGAACAGCCCCTAAAACCTCACCCTGAGGAGCATCGCGCAGCGATGCGTCTCGAAGGGTGGGAACGCGCACCTCGTCTGCAGCCCATCCTTCGAGACGCG
>JABMNB010000081.1 GCA_013205335.1 Rhodospirillales bacterium | reverse complement strand
GTATTTCGGCGTCAACCTGACGGCCAAATGGTAGTCCCGGCAGCCCTCTCTGCCGAGCGATTGCCGGCGCCACCGACACGCGGTCCCCGCGTGCCGGTGGCGTTGTCGCTCGCGCTGCATGGGCTGGCCATCGTTCCCCTTCTAGTGGCCGGCATGTCCGGCAGCAGCGCCAACGACGACGAACCGGCCCTCATGGTCGAACTCTCGATGGCCGCCCCGATCGCCGGTCCAGCGGCGGAAGCCGCGAACCCGGAGACCACGCCCGAATCGCAGCAGCAACCCGAGCCACCGACGCCACCCGTCGAGACGGCCGAGGCAACACCCCCGCCTGAACCCGAGCCGCCGCCTCCGCCTCCGCAGGAAGTCGCTGCCGCAGAACCCGAAACCAAGGTCGAGCTGCCACCGCCCGACGAACCGCCGCCGCTCACCGCCACCGAGCTGAAACCGATCGATTCGCCTCGACCGAAGCCGCCGCAGCCAAAGCCGGCGGCAGCGGCGCGTCCCACGGCACAGGCCGCAGTCACGAGAGCGCCTGCGCCCGACGCCGGCAACGCCAGCATCACGCAACAACAGGCCGCTGCCGCCTCGTCGCTCATCGTGTTCGAGGGCAAGCCGCGCTTCAGGATCCCGCCCACACCGGCCGCCTATCCGCCGCGTTCCATCGAGCTCAGCCAGCAAGGCGAGGTCCTCGTGCGGGTTCGCCTCCAACCCGACGGCGCCGCTGCGGAAGTCGTGCTGTGGCGCAGCAGCAGCTTTCCCCTGCTCGACCGCGCCGCGCTCACCGCGGTGCGCGGCTGGCATTTTCTTCCTGCCATGCGCGACGGCCGCCCGGTCGCCGCATGGGTGGAAATCCCGGTTCGGTTTCATCTTCGTTGAAAGGACAGCCTGATGCTCTCGCTCTCAAACTCAGACCTTGCCTCCCGCTGGAACATCTTGCGCGGCGAGAAGCCTGCGCTGCGCATCCGCGACGCCGCCGCCACCCTGGGCGTCAGCGAAGCCGAGCTCGTGGCGCTGGGCGTGGGCAAGACCGCGACACCGCTGACGGCCGATTGGCGCGCCATCCTGAACGACATGCCCGGCGTCGGCCGCGTGATGTGCCTGACGCGCAACGAACATTGCGTGCACGAGCGACACGGCCGCTTCGAGGGCGTGGACGTTGAGGGCCCGCACGGTATCGTGCTCGGCCCCGACATCGACCTGCGCCTGTTCCTCGGCTCGTGGAAGCAAGGGTTCGCCGTTCGCGAGCCAATGAAGCAGGGCGACCGGCTCAGCCTGCAGTTCTTCGACGGCGCGGGCGAGGCGGTGCACAAGATCTACGCCACCGACGAGACCGATCGAACGGCCTTCGACGCGCTGATCGCGCGTCACACCTCCGCGAAGCCACCCTTCACGACGATCGTCGCGCGCGGAGCCGATCCCGCCGACCGCCCCGACCCGGAGATCGACGTCGAGGGCCTGCGCAAGGCCTGGCTCGCCATGAAGGACACGCACGAGTTTTTCGGCATGCTGGGCAAGTTCAAAGTCGGCCGCGTCCAGGCCCTGCGCCTGGCCGGGAAGAATCTCGCCCGCGAGCTGCCGGTGCGCGCGCTGCGCGCCGCCTTCGAGGCAGCGGCCGCCGACGGCACGCCGATCATGGTCTTCGTCGGCAGCCACGGCTGCATCCAGATTCATACCGGCCCGGTGAAGCGCCTGGTCGACACGCACGGCTGGTTCAACGTCCTCGACCCCGACTTCAACCTGCACCTCCGCGACGAGGGCGTGGCCCGCGTCTTCTCGGTGCGCAAGCCCACCGAGGACGGCATCGTGACCTCGATCGAGGCGTTCGATGCGCGGGGCCGCAACATCCTGCTGATGTTCGGCTCCCGCAAGCCCGGCAATCCGGAACTCGCGGGCTGGCGCGCCATCGTTGCGAACGTCGAGAAGCAAGCAGCCTCGTGATGAAGCGACGCACCACTCTCGGACTGGGGTTCGCCGCCGCCGCAGCCGTCGTCGTCCCGGTCGGCGCGCAGCAGCCGCCTCGCATCGTGGCGGTCGGCAGCTCCATCACCGAGATCATCTACGCGCTCGGCGCCGAAAAGCTGCTGGTCGGCGTCGACACGACGAGCATGTATCCCGAGGCGGCACGGGCGCTGCCGCAGGTCGGGTACATGCGCGCTCTATCGGCCGAAGGCGTCCTGTCGCTGAGGCCGACACTTATCATCGCGACGACGGCGGCAGGACCGCCCGGCGCGCTCGACCAGCTCAAGGCGACCGGCATCGAGGTCCTGATCCTCCCCGACCTCTACGACTATGACAGCGTGATCGCCAAGATCGCCGCGGTCGGCAAGGTCACCGGCAGGGTGGCCCAGGCCGACGCGATGATCGCCAGGGGGCGTGAGGCCATGAAGACGCTCGCAGCCAGGCTCGCGACGGCGACCAGCCGTCCGCGCGTTCTGTTCCTGTTGTCGATGAACGGCGGCGCGCCCCAGGCGGCCGGCCGCGACACCGCGGCGGCCGGCATCATCAAGCTGGCGGGCGGCATCAATGCGGTCGACGGTTATGCGGGGTACCGGCCGCTGACGCCGGAATCGGTCATCGCGTCGAATGCCGACTTCGTGCTGGTGACGCGTCAGACGGTGCAGGCGATGGGCGGTCTCAAGGCCATCCTCGACCAGCCGTCGCTCAACCGCACCCCGGCCGGCAAGGCCGGCAGATTTCTCGAGTTCGACGCGTTGCTCCTGCTTGGCTTCGGCCCGCGTACGCCGGAGGCAGCGCGGGAACTGGCCATGGCGCTGCATCCAGAACTCGCCCGCGCACCGTGACGGCCTTCGCGTTGCGTCGTCCGATCCCGCTGTTCGCGCTCGCCGCCCTGGCGAGTGTGGTGGCCAGCCTTTGCATCGGTGCCTTTCCGGTGGGCTTCGGCCAGATCCTGTCGGCGCTCGGCCTGTCGAACGTGCCGCTCGACGACACGACGGCCGCGGTGCTCTACGCCATCCGGGCGCCCCGCGTGTTCGCAGCCTTCGCCGTGGGCGCTGCGCTGGCCGCCGGAGGGGCTGCGATGCAGAGCCTGTTCCGCAATCCACTGGCCGATCCCGGCCTGTTGGGAGTCTCGAGCGGTGCGGCGCTGGCCGCCGTCTCGGTGATCGTGCTGGGTGAGAAGGTGATGCACATCGTGCCGCCGGGCATGCGGTCCTGGTGCCTGCCGATCGCGGCCTTCCTCGGCGGCCTCGCGGCCACGGTCGTCGTCTATCGCATCGCCGCGCGCGAAGGCGTGACCCTGGTCGGCACGCTGCTGCTGGCCGGCATCGCCATCAACGCGCTGACCTCGGCCGGCATCGGTATGCTGGTGTTCGTGGCCGACGACCAGCAACTGCGGACGCTGATTTTCTGGACCATGGGCGGCTTCGGCTCGGTCACCTGGGCGGCGATCATGCCGGCCTTGCTGATTCTGGCCATCAGCGTGCCGACCTTGCTGCCGACCGCGCATCTGCTCGACGCGCTCGCCCTGGGTGAGCGCGAGGCCGGCCATGTCGGTGTCGATGTCGAGCGGCTGAAGAAGCGCCTCGTGGCCCAGGTGGCGCTCGCGGTCGGCGCCGGCGTGGCGATCTCGGGCATTGTGGGCTTCGTCGGACTGATCGCCCCGCACATCGTGCGCCTGATGCTGGGCCCGTCACATCGCACCCTGCTGCCGGCCGCGGCCCTGTTCGGCGGCGCCTTTCTCGTGCTGGCCGACGCACTCGCCCGCACTCTGGTGCAACCGGCCGAGTTGCCGATCGGCGTTCTCACGGCCCTGGTGGGCGGTCCGTTCTTCCTGTGGCTGCTGGCCAGCCGTGCCGCGCGGGGCGGGCTATGAAGCTCCTGCAGGCGATCGGCATCGAGGTGCGTGCCCGCACCAGGTCGCTCCTGCGCGACGTGTCGCTAGAGATCGCACCGGGTGAATTCGTCGCGATCATCGGTCCCAACGGTGCCGGCAAGAGCACGCTGCTCAATGCCCTGGCCGGCGATCGCCCGCTGGCCGCCGGCGAGATCCGGCTCGACGGCCGGCCGCTGTCGCACTGGAGCAAGCTGGAACTGGCGCGCCGCCGTGCCGTGCTGCCGCAGCATTCGTCGGTGGCCTTCGACTTCACCGGCCTGCAGATCGCCACGTTGGGCCTGCTCGCCTTTCGCGGCGTCCTGTCGGAACGGCAGATGCAATCGCTTGCCGAACGGGCCCTCGGCGAGACCGAGGCGCTTTCCTTCGCCGACCGGCCCTACACCGTTCTGTCGGGCGGCGAACGCCAGCGCATCCAGCTGGCGCGGGTGCTCGCTCAGTGCGATGCCGAACACGATTCCCGGCCCTTTCTGCTGCTCGACGAGCCGATCACCGGCCTCGACCTCTCGCACCAGCATGCCGCCCTTGCCAGCGCGCGACGCCGTGCCGACCGCGGGCTGGGCGTACTTGCGGTGCTGCACGATCTCAACATGGCGGCGCGCTACGCCGACCGCGTCGGCATCGTCGAGAACGGCCATCTGACCGACCTGGGGCCAACCCGCCAGACGCTGGATCCCGATCGGCTCTCGGCCGTCTTCGCGACACCCATCGTGCGGATCGAGGCAGCCGGCGGGACAGCGTACCTCAGCCCCGGCTGATTCACCGCGGTTCGGTGTTCAATCCGACATAAACCCGCCGGATTCCAACGATGATATGGTGACCCAGCCAGCATTCAGATTTCTGACCCCGGGCATCCATGGGCGAACGCCCCACCTTGTTGATGACGACGCGACTTGGCGTGCGCCCCCTGGGCGTACGGGGCGAACCGCTGCATTCGGTCGCCAGCCAGTTGCTGTCCGTCATTCGCCGTCGCCTGGGCGATGGTGCAGCCGACCTGTTGGCCGATCCACAGCTCCGCGAGTCCGGTGACGGCATAGACTGGTACGCTGCGCGCAGCGGAACCGTGCAGCGCCTGGCCGAGCTTGGCGACGGCCAACGCGCGGAAGTCCTGCGCATCGTCGAAGATCAACTCGCGGCCATCCGTACGCTGGGCGCACAGCTCATGGGTTCGCAGACCAGCGAGGAAGCCCGGCTGATCGGCCGCTCGCTCGAACTCTCGACCTCGCGCCCCTCGGACGATTTCGTTTTCGTCGTCGACGGTCAGCCGGTGATCGTCGCCTGGGGCTACGAGGAAGATGCCGCGGCGGGCCTGCAGGCCTCCCAACTGGCGACCGTTCCCATGGCGGCACCGCGGCAGGCGGTGTTCGCCAGTGCGCCGGCCGCCCCTCTGTTGCCGGCGACGCGCATCGTCGGGTGGGCGCCCTGGTTCAGCGCGCTGCTGTTCGGCCTGTTGCTTCTCCTTCTCCTGTTGCTGACCTCGTGGCTGCTGCGGACCTGCGTGCCGGTCGATCCGACCTTGAACGTGGCCACGCTTGAGACGCCGGCGCCGCCGGCCCCCGAAGCGCTGCTCGATCCGACACCGCTTCTGAAGGCGTCGCTCGACTCGGCGAGCGACGAGGAACAGAAGCTCAAAGCGGAACTCGCGTCGCTCGAAGCCGACCTCAAGACCAAACTCGAGCTTTGCAAGCCGATCGAGCCACCCACGCCACCGCCGGCCCCGCCACCCGTGGCAAAAGCCCCGCCGCCGCCTGCGCCACCACCGGCCCCCAAGCCGCAGCCGCCCCAGCAGGCGTCTGCGCCGCCGGTCAACCGGCCCCCGCCCGGTCAGCTTCCCTGCGACTGGTCGGGCGATTCCGGTGGCGAGGGCGTAACGCGCAACAAGCATTATCTCGGTGACAAGCCGGGCTTCGTGGCGCTGAACTATCAGCTCTTCGTGCGGCCCGACGACATCAAGGTGATGTATCGCGGCCAGCAGCTCGCCGGAACCGGCGGCCCGCGTGGCGGTCGTGGCGGCTTCGGGTTCGACTGGAATCCGGTGGCGGGGGATTATTCGGTCGACGTGATCGTAACGGGTGAGCAGTGGGGCACGCGCTGGAACTACGCCATTTCCTGCCCCCGTGGCAGCAGACGTTGAGGAGCTGAGATGGCCGCAGGCCCGCTACTCGTCAGTAAACCGCTGCAGCGCTACCGCGCGCTCGGCCTTGCGGGCGATCCGGTCTGGCGCGCCGCGGGGCAGCTGCGCGCCGCCATCGCCGCTCGCCTGTCCCGCGAGCACGCCGACCTCCTGGCGCTGCCCGAAGCCGAGCCGAGCGGTCGCACCATCGATTGGTATGCGCCGTTCGATGGAGAGGTGAAGCCGCTGAGTGAGCTTGGCGAGGCCGAACGCCGCGACATCCTCGACAGGGTTCAGCGCCTGCACGGCGAGATAGCCGGTCTCGCGACCCAGATGGAAGCGGTGGAGCGCTCGAACGCCGAGCGCAACTTCGCGCGCCTGCTGCGTCACGCGCTCACCGCGCCCGGCGAGGAGACGCTCTACGTCGTCGACGGGCGTCCGGTGATGACCTTCTGGGGCTTCACCGCCGATGCGGCCCTGCCGGGCGTGTTCCTGGCGAGTCCGCCGCTCACGGTCGCGACCGCCGCGACGGCACGCGCCGCCCCGCATCTCGGTCGGCCCGAGGCCGTGATGGCGTCGGCGCCGGCGATTGCCGCCGTCGCAGGCGGGCGTACCGTGTGGTGGCAGTGGCTGCTGCTGGGCGTCCTGCTGATGCTGATGCTGGCGCTGCTCGCCTGGCTGGTGCGGCCCTACCTGCCGCGTATCGAGCCCTACATCGAGGCCGAGGCGCGCGAGCGCGCGCTGGGCTTCGCCGTCCGCAAGCCGCTGGAGCTGCAGCAGACCCGCGTCTCGACGCTGGTCAATGACAACGAGGAGCTGCGCCTAGAACTCGCCCGTCTCACTGACGAGTTGTCGCGCCGCGGCGGCGATTGCGCCGCGGGCGTCATCGGACCGGGCGGCGTGATCGTCGGTTCCGTCGGCGGTCCGCCGATCGAGCGCGGCGCCGGCCCCGATCCCGGCATGGCAGCCGTCGATCCGGCCAAAGACCCGAAGGACCCGAACAAAGCGGACGACAAAGGCGCTGGCCTGAAGGGCCCGGACGAGCAGAACAAGGACAAGAACGCCGCGGCGAAGAACGATCCGAAGAACGACAAGAAGGACGAACCCAAGCCAATGGTCGTGCCGCCCGAGGCCAAACAGAAGCAGGACCTCGCCTTCCTGAAGGGCGATTGGCGCTCGCGTACCGGACTCGCGACGGCGACCGGCGAGAAGGACCTGCGGCCGTCCTATAGTCTGGATGACAAAGGCAAGGGCAAGGTGTCGTTCGTGCAGAAGAACGGCGCCACCTGCGAGGCGCCCGCCGAGGCGCGCTGGGACGGTACCAGGCTGGTGATCGAGGAAAAGAGCAACCCGCGCTGCAGCGACGGTCGCACCTATGCCCGCAACACCGTGAACTGCGAGGTCGGCGCCGATGGCGCGGCGCAATGCAAGGGCAGCCAGCCCGGCGACCAGCGCAGCTACAAGGTGCAGATCGGTCGCTGAGACCCTACATACACATGATGGCCGTACAATATTGACATGAGCGACCTCGCCCGCCTGCCGAGCTATCCCAGCCCGACGACGCTGATTGCCCGCTCCGGCATCCAGTTTCTCGATTTCGGCTTCGATCCCGTGCGTCTCAAGGTGCGCGAATGGGGCTTCCATGACGCCGCCGC
>JABMNB010000749.1 GCA_013205335.1 Rhodospirillales bacterium | reverse complement strand
TGAACGACGGCGGACGGCCTCGTACCCGACACGGCAATCCTTGTAGACGTCGGGCTTCTCGGTCGAGACGCGGGCTTCGACGACCTGAGGCTGCGCGAGGCAAAGGTCGAGGATGGCCTCGACCAGCGTCTCCTGCAGATTGAAGTGCCGGCCGCCGGCGAGCGCTGCAATACCGTCGTGGATCACGTCGTAGTTCAGCACGTTGGCGATGCTGTCGTCGGGCTCCCGGTCGGGGCTTCCCAGCAGCAGCGCCACGTTGATGACCACCGCCTGCGGCTTGGCCAGCTCGAAGTCGTAGATGCCGATCGATACCTGAAGCCGCATGTCGCGGATGAAGATGCGGCGTTCGGAGGTGGCAGCCATGGTCATTTCTTCTTTTTCTTGTCGAAGGCGATGTCGCGCGGCCGGCCGATCAGGTGCTCGCCGCTGTCGACGATCAGCGTATCCCCGGTATAGCTCGGTGTCGCCACGATGAAGCGGAGCGCGCGAACCAGATCGTCGACCTGCACACCCACCGCGAGCGGATTGGCGGCGTGCTGTTGGGCAAAGCGCGCATCCGTCTGGCTGCCGCTGCGCAGGGTCAGACCGGGCGCGATGCCCGCCACCCGCAGCCGCGGCGCGAAAGATTGCGCCAGCAGGGTCGTCAGTCCCTGCAATCCCACTTTGGAGAGGGTATAGGTCAGGAAGTCGGGATTGAGGTTGAACAGCTTCTGGTCGAGCACGTTGACGACCAGGCCGGTTTCCTTCGCCGGCAGCTGCCTTGCCAGCGCCTGTGACAGCAGCAGCGGCGCCCGCAGGTTGACGGCCATATGCAGGTCGAAATCGGCCGCCGTCGCCGTCGGCGCCCGGTCGAGCTTGAAGAGCGAGGCATTGTTTACCAGGCAGGTTAGCTGCACGCCGCGTGCCCGGCACTTGCCGACCAGCGCCTCGGCCTGTCGCGCCGATGCGAGGTCGGCGCGCACCGCAATTGCCTTGCCGCCTGCCGCCCGGATCGTCGCCACGGTCTCCCGCGCGTCCGCCGCCGAATTCCGATGGTGCACGAAGACGAAGAAACCATCGGCCGCCAGCGCCATAGCCAGCGCTCGGCCGATCCGCACTCCCGCCCCTGTGACCAACGCGCCTTTCATTCTGCGACACCCGCCCTTGGTGACTGAAAGAGGCCGCGGTTCTAGCATGCGACCATGAATTCGTCCCCGTTCGAAACCGTAGACTGCGTCGTGATCGGCGCAGGTGTCGTAGGCCTTGCCGTCGCCCGCGCGCTGGCCCTTGCGGGCCGCGAGGTCATCGTCGTCGAGGCGGCCGATGCCATCGGCACCGAAACGAGCTCGCGCAACTCGGAGGTCATCCACGCCGGCATCTACTATCCCAAGGGCAGCCTCATGGCACGCTCCTGCGTCGCCGGCCGGCGCATGCTCTATGCCTATTGCAAGGAGCATGGCGTGCCGCATCTCAACTGCGGCAAGCTGATCGTGGCGACCAACGAGGCCGAGAGCGACAAGCTCGCCGAAATCAAGGGCCGCGCCGAAGCCAACGGTGTCGAAGGCATGCGCTTCCTGAGCGCCGCCGAGGCGATGGCGATGGAACCCAACCTGCACTGCACTGCCGCCTTGTTCTCGCCCAGCACCGGCATCGTCGACAGCCATTCCTATATGCTGGCGCTGCAGGGCGACGCCGAAGGTCACGGCGCGATGTTCGCCTTCCACAGTCCCGTGAAACAGGGCCGGGTCGTCGACGGCGGCGTCGAAATCGAAGTCGGCGGGACCGAGCCGATGAACCTGCGTTGCCGGCTGCTGATCAACTCGGCCGGCCTGCATGCGCCGACCCTGGCGAGAAAAATCGTCGGTATGCCATCCGCCCGCGTTCCGACCGCGTACTACGCCAAAGGAAATTACTTCACCTTGACCGGCCGCTCCCCCTTCTCCCGCCTCATCTACCCCGTCCCGGTGCCGGGCGGCCTCGGCGTGCACATCACCGTGGACATGGGCGGGCAGGCGAAGTTCGGCCCCGACGTCGAATGGATAGATGGCATCGAGTATTCGGTCGATCCGCACCGTGCCGACAAATTCTATGACGCCGTGCGTCGCTACTGGCCCGGAATCAAGGACGGCTCGCTGCAGCCGGGCTATGCCGGCATACGGCCGAAGATCGTGCCGCAGGGCGCGCCGGCGCAGGATTTCACCCTCCAGGGGCCTGCCGATCACGGCGTGCCCGGGCTTATCAATCTGTTCGGCATCGAGTCGCCCGGCCTCACCGCCTCGCTGGCGCTCGCCGAGCAGGTGCGCGACCTCGCATCCACATGACCCTGGCGCGCCGAGGCCTCCTTGCCGGCGTCCTCGGCCTGCTCGCCGGCTGCTCTCCCGCCGCACTCCTGAACACGACGGTGTCGCGCCAGGGCTACAGGCTCGACGCCGACATTCCATACGGCAGCCATCCGCGGCAGAAGCTCGATGTCTACACGCCCGAACAGCCCCGCGCCGACGGCAAGTCGGTGATCTTCTTCTACGGCGGCTCGTGGGCTTCCGGCGCCAAGGGTGACTATCTGTTCGTCGGGCAGGCCCTCGCGGCGAGCGGCATCACCACCATCGTTCCCGACTACCGCGTCTATCCGGAGGTGCGTTACCCCGGCTTCCTCGACGATGGCGCGGCCGCAACGGCATGGGCGGCGAAGCAGGTGGGAATCGAGAAACTGTTCGTCGCGGGCCATTCGGCGGGCGCCTACATCGCGGTCATGATGGTCGCCAATACGCCCTATCTCGCCGCTGCCGGCGTCGACCGCATGAAGCTGCCGGGCGGTATCGGCATCGCCGGCCCTTACGATTTCCTGCCTCTCACCTCGCGCCGGCTGAGGGAGATTTTCGGCGGTGATCGCCGCGAGACGCAACCCATCGAATACGCCCGTGCTCCCCTGCCGCCGCTCCTGCTGCTGCACGGCACCGCGGACATGACGGTGAAGCCCTTCAACAGCGAGCGTCTGGCCGTGGCCTGGCGCAGGGCCGGTGGCAAGGCAGAACTGAAGCTCTATCCTGACGTCGACCACATCGACATCGCCGGCGCCTATTCGAGCCTCCTGCGCCAGCGCGCGCCCACGCTCGAGGACACGATTTCCTTCATCGACCGCACCTGATCCGCACTGCGGACAGCATGTCCACGGTACGATCCGTGGACTGGCCTCCAGCCCGCCAGTTCGCTAATGCTTGGAAAATCACCCAGGGGGAACGGCCAGATGATCAAGACGCGCTTCACCGAGATGTTCGGCATCAAGCACCCGATCGTGCAGGGCGGCATGCAGTGGGTCGGCCGCGCCGAACTCGCCTCGGCCGTGTCCAACGCCGGCGCTCTCGGCATCCTCACCGGCCTCACCCAGCCGACGCCCGACGATCTGCGCAAGGAGATCAAGCGCTGCCGTGAGATGACGGACCAGCCGTTCGGCGTCAACCTCACCATCCTGCCGACGCTCGTGCCGCGACCCTACGGTGAATACATCGATGCCATCATCGATTCCGGCATCAAGATCGTCGAGACGGCGGGCAACAATCCCAAGCCCTTCCTGCCCAAGCTGAAGGAAGCGGGCGTGAAGGTGATCCACAAATGCACCTCCGTTCGCCACGGCATCTCGGCCGAGAAGGTCGGCGTCGATGCGATCTCGATGGACGGTTTCGAATGCGCCGGTCATCCGGGCGAGGATGACGTGCCGAACCTAGTGCTGCTGCCGGCGGCAGCGAACGTCATCTCGATCCCGATGATTGCCTCGGGCGGCTTCGCCGACGCGCGCGGTCTCGTGGCCGCACTGGCGCTGGGCTGCGAGGGCGTCAACATGGGCACCCGCTTCATGGCGACCAAGGAAGCGCCGATCCATCAGAACGTGAAGGAGAAGATCGTCTCCTCCGACGAGCGCAGCACGTCGCTGATCCTGCGCACCATGCGCAACACCAGCCGCGTCTACGGCAACACCATTGCGAAGAAGACGATCGAGATGGAAGGCCAAGGCAAGACCATCCAGGAAATCGGCCCGATCGTGGCCGGGGCCAAGGGCAGGATCGTCTACGAAACGGGCGACATGGAGCACGGCATCTGGTCGGCCGGCACCTGCATGGGACTGATCAACGACATCCCGACCTGCAAGGAGCTCGTTGAGCGCATCGTGAGCGAGGCCGAGGCCATGATCCGCGGCCGCCTGGCCAATTCGATCGCCGCCTAGCGCGGTCGCGCGCGATGGCGCTTCCAGCTTCGCCATAAGAGGCCGCCGAGAGGCGGCAGGAGACAAAGCCCCGCGGCGATGATGGCCATCGCTGCGACAAGGCACCAGCCGCGCTGACGGCCCACGACGCACTCCCAGTCGAGGGCCATGAAGACGAGCGCCGCAAGAAAGACCGGGTTGGCGAGGACGGCGACCGGCCAGAGCTGCCAGGCCGGCGCCTCGACGCCGGGCTTCCATTGGCACACCAGCGAACTCACGACCGCGCCGGCCAGCATTCCCATGCCACAGATCAGCATGGCCTCGGCCGCCAGGAAGGCGCCCGCCCCCGCGCCCACCAGAACGGCGGCAATCAGATGACCCATGACGAAGGGGCGGATGCGCAGCACGATTTTGCTTCCCTGCCTGAACCTGCCCCCTCAGACGAGATTGATGCGACAGCCGCAGACCTCGACCTGACCGACGCCATGCCTGCGGCCACGCTTCTCGGCGGCGGCCAGCACACGTTCGCGGTCCACGACGTTCACGTCGTACGCGGATACGCCGGGTCCCCGCCCATCGACGACCGGCACGAAGCGGATCTGCGAACCGTCGAGCCGGATGATGTTGTCGACGGCCGGCCGGTCAAGGATCCGCGACCAGGTCGCCGCCGCGGCATCGGGATCGTCGTGCTGGATCTCCACACCCGCCAGGCCGTTGGTGACGTCCGAGCGCGCATGCTTCACCCAGTCCTTCTCGGCGGGCGGCCACCACAAAGCGGGATCGACGCCCGGCGGCGCAAACGTCGTGTCGATCGACAGCAGCACGCCGGTCGTGTCGGAGGGGTGGAAGTGCGTGTACTGGTATTCAGGCAGGTCCTTTTGGGCCACGGCGCGAATGCCGAGGCCGGTAACACGCTGGCGCTCAGCCACCGCATCGGGCACCTGCAGGATCACCATGTAGCCGCCATCGCCCTTGCGGCGCTCGATGTAGCGGCCGGCCGAGGTGCCGTCCTTCATCGGCGACACGATCTCGAGGAAGTCGTTGCCGGTCGGGCAGACGACGTTCGCCAGGCCCCATTTGGCGACGCCGGGATCGCGATAGGCGACCTCGATGCCGAGGATGTCGCAGAGTTCTTCGCTCGAACCCTCCAGGTCTTTGCAGACGAAGACGCATTGCCTCAGTCTCATGGCTTCGCTCCCATTCCGTTGTTTTACGGTCTATCGTAACGCCATGCGGACCGTATGGACCATGGGCTTCGTGGCGGCGGCCGCCCTCTCGTTCTGCTTCCCGGATTTCGTCGTCTTCCGCTTCACGCAGGCGGTGATCTGGTCGATCGCCCTGATGGGCCTGGTGATCCTGTGCGGGATCAGCGGGCAGTTCTCCTTTGCCCAGTCGGCCCTGTTCGGTATCGGCGGATACGGCGCCGCGATCCTGACCGCCCAAACACCCCTTTCGCCCTATGCCGGGCTCGCTTTGGCGCTTTTCCTGGGCTTCGTCTCTGGTTACGGCGTCGGCCTCGTCGCCGGTCGGCACAACCTGTGGACACAGGCCCTGATCACCTATGCGTTCGCCATCGCATTCCCCCAATTCCTGCGCTGGCGACCGATCGAGCAGTGGACCGGCGGCGTCCAGGGGCTCTATCTCGACTTTCCGACGCCTCCCACCAGCCTGCTCAGCAACGATCGCTGGGCCTTCCTGATGGCGTTGGCGATTTTGGCCGCAGGCACCTGGCTGGCGCACAACCTGATCCACAGCCGATCCGGGAGGGCCCTTCGCGCCTCGCGAGACCACGACCTTGCCGCGGCGGCACAGGGCATACGCGTACCCCAGGCGCGCGCCACGGCCTCCGGTATCGCCGGAGCCTATCTCGCCGTCGCCGGTTGCCTGTCGGCCTGGCAGTTCGGGTTCGTGGGACCGACGAGCTACAATTTCGCGCTCTCGGTCCAGATGCTGTTCGGCCTGGTGATCGGCGGCATGCATTCCCTGGGCGGCGCGATCCTGGGCGGCCTCTTCCTGCAATTCTTCCCCGACGTGACGGCGGGACTGGGCAAGGGCTTTTCGGCGCTGCTCTATGGCGTATTGCTGATCGCAGCCATGGTGGCGATGCCCACCGGCGTGGCGGGCGCTCTGGCCCGCCTCGCCGCCTGGCTCAAGCTCAGACGCCCTTGAACACGGGGGCGCGCTTCTCGACGAAGGCGCGGGCCGCTTCCTTGTGATCCTCGGTCTCGCCGGTGCGGATCATGCGCGCGGCTTCGCTGTCGAGGGCCTCGGACAAGGTGCCCTCTTCCGCCACCTTCATGTTCTTCTTTGCGTGCCACCAGGCGACACGCGGGCCGGCCGCCAGCTTCCTGGCGAAAGCCATGGTCTCGGCGTCGAGACTGGCGTCGTCGACGATCCGGGTCGCGAGGCCGAGCTTCTCGATCTGCTCGGCGTTCAGGATCTCGGCGGTGAAGTAGAGTTCCCGCGCCTTGGACGTCCCGACCAGCTTGTGCAGGAAGTAGTGCGAGCCGAAGTCGCCGGAGAAGCCCACCTTGGCGAAGGCTGTCGTCATGCGCGCGCTCTTGCCGACGAAACGCATGTCGGCCGCGAGGGCCAGCGACAGGCCGGCGCCTGCAGCGACGCCGTTCACCATGGCGATCGTCGGCTTGCCCATTTCATGCAGCAGCTCGGAGACCTGCATGCGCACGCGGATATCGTGGACCTTGTCTTCGTAGGTCTTGTCCTGGTCGCGGCCCGCCGCCATCGACTTCACGTCGCCGCCGGCGCAGAAGGCCTTGTCGCCCGCGCCGCGCACGACGACGCAGCCGACGTCGCGGCTGTCCGCCGCCTCCTCGAGCGATTCGGTCAGCGCCTGCATCATGTCGCGGCTCAGTGCGTTCATGGCGTCGGGACGGTTCAGCACGATCTTCATCACGCCGTCTTCGACGGTCTTGATCAGGTGAGACATGGACTTCCTCCGGGATTGCGATAGGCGGGTGTTGCGGCGAATGTTTCCCAAACCTTGGAGTCACGCAACGACATTCCGTCTTGCTGGGCGGAACCAGGCCGGGAGGGCCTTCGACCATGGACTACGAGACCTTGCTGACAGAGCTGACGGGCGGTGTGATGACGGTCACGCTCAACCGTCCCGACAAGCTCAACGCCTTCTCGACCACGATGAGCCGCGAACTCATCGACTTCTTCCAGCGCGTCAATGCGATGGATGAGGTCCGCGCCGTCGTCGTCACCGGCGCCGGCCGCGCCTTCTGCGCGGGCGCCGACATTTCCGGAGGCACCGCGGCCTTCCAGGTGTGGAATGACGGCAACAAGCCGCAGAAGCGCGAGGCCAGCGATTCGATAACGCTGGCCATCTTCAACTGCCTGAAGCCCATTGTGGCGGCGATCAACGGCGCGGCCGTCGGCGTCGGCATTACCATGTGCCTGCCGATGGACATCAGGCTGATGTCGAGCACCGCGCGCATCGGCTTCGTCTTCAACAAGCGCGGCATGGCCATGGAGGCCGGCAGCTGCTGGTTCCTGCCACGCCTCGTCGGCATGCAACGGGCACAGGAATGGGTCATGACGGCCGAACTGTTCGGTGCGGACGAGGCACTGAAGGGCGGCCTCGTCCGGTCCGTTCACCCGCCCGAGGAACTGCTGCGGGCGGCGCAGGCGCTGGCCGCGAAGTTCGCCGCCTCGACCTCTTCCGCCGTGGCGGCGGCGGTCAACCGACGGCTGATGTGGAGCATGTGGGGGGCGCAGGATCCGCTCGACGCCGTGACGCTCGACCTGCAGTGCGTCGGCCATCTCGCGGCCGGCGCCGATGCGCAGGAAGGCATCAGGTCGTTCTTCGAAAAGCGCGCCCCCGATTTTCCTCTCAAGCCCTCGAAGGACATGCCGCCCTTCGGCCCGTGGGCTCAGCCCGCCGGCGGCAACAAGTAGACTCCGCGCTCGGACTTCGGCGCCGCGATGTCCCTGACCATGTCGGCATCCCTGTAGCCGACATGCAGGGAGAGCACCTGCGCGCCTTGGCGGCGGCGCGATCGCGAACGTGCTCTTCACGAGACCTCACCGATCGGTCGAGATGACCGCTCGCCTTGGTTTTCAAGTGATACGCGGGCGCAGCGAGCCGACCACTGCGCGTGCGATGGTGGCAGGAGACTTCTTCTCTGGACGATACCAGGTAGGTGTCCAATTGAGAGCGCCCAGCAATTGCAGACGCCAGAGTGTTCGATCGGTGCCGGGCGCGAGCGGGAGAGCCGCAACCAGCTCGACGAAACGGCGCTCGTAGCCGTCGCGCAACGTCACCAGTCGGCGGCGCAG
>JABMNB010000748.1 GCA_013205335.1 Rhodospirillales bacterium | reverse complement strand
TCGGTCGCGGTCTTCATCGGCCAACCGATTTCGTGCCCGCATGAAATTTTGAGCAAGGACAGGCTGCGATGTCGACGCCGCCGATCTCGGCGCCTAGCGCACCGGCGATCGGGAAAACGGTGATGCGTTCATAGGCGGCATGGCACCAAGGCTATGGCCAGGTCGGGCCTTCGTCCAAGCGGCCTTCCAGACGCCGGCGCCCGGGCAAGAAAGGACTGGATCGACCCTCGGGAAGTCTTCCGGGATCGATCGAGTCCCGCTCCGCCTGCTTCAAGTCCTCATCAGGGCCGGCAGCGAGGTGATGATTCCGGGGAAGATCATGCAAATGACCAACCCCACAATCATGAGCAGGCAGAAAGGCGTCGACGACCTGTAGATGTCCATCATCGTCACGCCCTTTGGTACGACCGCCTTCATGTAGAAGAGGTTGAATCCGAACGGCGGCGTCAAGTACGCCAGCTCCATGTTGATCACGAACAGGATTGCGAACCACAGGGGATCGAAGCCGAGCGACGTCACGATCGGGAAGAAGATCGGCGCGGTCAGAAGCACGATGCCGGTCGGATCGAAGAACATCCCGAGCACGAAGAGGATCAGCTGCATGGCGATGATCACCGCCCAGGGATCGCCCACGCCCTTGATCAGGGTGCCGACCAGGGAAGAGGCGCCGGTGACGGCGTAGAGCGCGGTAAACGCCGAGGCAGCGAACACGATCCAGATGACCATCGCGCTCAATCGTAGCGTGATGAACAGCGCCGAGGTGAAATTCTGCCAAGTGAACGTGCGCTTGATCATCGCGCTGACGATCGCGCCGAGGGCGCCGATCGCCGAGGCCTCGCTCGGCGTCGCGATTCCGAAGAACATCGATCCCATCACCGCGAAAATCAGCCCGATGGGAAGAAGCAACGCTCCCAGCAGTTTGAGTCTCTCGTTCAGCGGCAGCCGATCTTCCGGCGGCACGCTCGGCCCCATATCCTTGTTGAAGTAGCAGCGGACAAGAATATATGCCACGAACAACGAGCTGAGCAGCAGTCCCGGCAAAATGCCGGCGATGAACATCTCGCCAACGGAGACCCGCGAGGTCAGGGCTAGGATGATCATCAGCACGCTCGGTGGAATCAGGATGCCAAGCGAGCCGCCGGCCGAGATGCAGCCGATCGCGATGTCCTTCTTGTAGCCTCGCTTGAGCATGGAGGGGAGCGCGATCAGTCCCATCGACGTGGTGGCCGCCCCGCTGATGCCGACCATCGCCGCAAACATCGTGCAGATGAGAACCGTGCCGGCGGCGAGCCCGCCACGGAGCCCGCCCATCCAGTGGTACATCAATTCGTACATGTCCTCGGCGATGCCACATCGTTGCAGCATCGCCCCCATGAATATGAACATGGGCACGGCCACGAGCAGGAACATGTCCATGGCCATGTAGGTTCGGTTTGCCAGCACCGGCACTGCGTGCGGCCCCCACAGCAAGATGATGAACAGCGTTGCGACGCCGCCGATGGCGAACACCAGCGGCAGCCCCAAAAGCAGGAGAAAGACGAGACTGCCAAACAGGATCACTGTCAGCCATTCGGGGCCAAGGGCTAGCATGGACAAACTCCGGGTGAGGTGTGGTCGCCGTCGCGCACCGATCGGGATGTGCGTTCTCCGGTGAGGCGGGCGCTAGGGGACGTGCACGCGCACGGGAAACACTTCCTCGCCCTCGATGACGATGGCGACATCGCGGATCAGCTTGGCGAGCAATTGCATCAAGAACAGGAGGCAGCCCACCGGCAGCGTCGTGCGCAACGGATAATAGATGGGCTTCCAGTGAGACATCGTCGTCTCGCCAATCGCCCATGAGTTGATCGTGAGCTGCAGCGATACCCAGAACAGGACGCCGATGAAGAGAAAGGAAAAGCCGCTGGTGAGGACATCGAGAATGGCGCGCCCCCGCGGCGAAAGCCGACCCCAGACGATGTCGACATTCACGTGAGCGCCGGCCAGGAGAGTGTAGGCCCCACCAAGGGCGATATAGCCCCCATAGCAGAACAACGATATCTCGAAGGCCCACTGCGAAGGTGAATTGAAGAAGTACCTCATCACGATCTCCCAGATCATGATGAGGAGCATCGGCACGATCAGGAACGCCACGATCCAGGCGAACCTGGCGTTGAGCCAGTCCGTGAAGCGGAGATAGGCTTCGATCACTTTCACCCTGCACCCCCATCTCCGCCGGTCGCGCCGGCGATCTATTGCGTGAAAGACCACCGGGCTGCGCCGCCCTGGCGCGCAGCCCGTATCGCTCTGTGCTCGCGAGGCGTCGGACTCGCGGCCTCGGAGCGGCCGCGAGGACCTGCATATCGGCTGAGGCGGAGGCACCGCCCCGGGTACCTCCAGCACGATGCGCCGCTGTCGACGCATTGTGCCAGAGGCGAACTCAGGCAGTCACTTGAACCTGATCACCGCAGCCGCTCTACGGACGTCTCAGCCCGGAAGACGTTTCGGCCCGTAGTAGTCTTTGTAAGTCTGCTTTGCCTGGGTGTAGATCTCGATCACCTTGTCGATGTTGGGATCCTTGCCCTTCAAGCCGACGAACTTGTTCCAGCACCAGTCGGCGGCCTTGGTCAGCTCGTCATCCGGCATCATGATGGTCTGCATGCCGCCCTCGGCGAGCTTCTTGCGGCCACGCACGTCGGTCGGGATCGTCAGTGCCGAGATCTCGAGGTTCATCACGCGCGCCGCGGAAGTCATGACCTCCTGCAGATCCGGCGGCATCTCGTTGAAGGTCTTCAAGTTCATGATGACCTCGACGACGTCGTAGGGTACGACCGAGGGATTGAGGTAGTACTTGCAGACCTCGTACATCTTCATGCCGGCCCACGCGTCCGGCGAGCCGAATGCAGCGGCGTCCAGGATCTTCGTCTGGATCGCGGTGTAGACCTCGCCACCCGGCACCGTGACGATGGACGCGCCGTTGTGCACGAGCCAGTCGGCCCAGATGCCGAACGCGCGCACCTTCATGCCTTTGAAGTCGGCATATTTCGCAACAGGACGCGTCGACACCATCGCGCCCCACTCGTCCGAGCACATATAGGTGAGATGAGCGACATTGTGCGGCTTGTAAGCCGCAGCCCAGAGCTCCTTGATCCCCATGAACTGGTAGATGTACTCATAGAACTCGAGATTCGTGAAGGGGAAGAACGGCACGGCCCACAGATACTCGCCGACCGGCACGGTCCCGCGATGGTAGATCGGGGCCGTGACCGCGAGGTCCGCCACACCGGTACCGACGCCGCGGAAGGTCTCGCCGATGCCGAGCAGGACGTCGGCGTTGAAATTGGTGATCTCGATGCGACCACCCGACATCTTCTTCACGCGATCGATGAATAGCTGTGCGGAACGGTCCTGCGACTCGATGCCGATGCCTGTCCAGTTGCTCTGGAGCTTCAGCTTCCAAGTCCGGTTCTGCGCCTGGGCGATCGCCGGCATGCCGAGCGCGGCGGCACCGCTCGCGACCACGGCTGCAGTCTTGAGATAGCTGCGCCGATTCAGCGTGTTCTTCGAGCCGGCCGCCACATCGACAGGCGTGGTGCTCGCGACGGACGAAGTACCACCTGCCTGCGTCGGCGCGGCGGGGTTCTTAACGGTCTTGTCAGGCATTAGAAAGTCCTCCCATCGGTTGCTTCTTGCTAGGGCCTTTGCGGCCAACGCCTTATTGGCGGGAATCCCGAGATGGCTCCCCAAGCGGAGCAAATACTCCCGTCTTTCCGGTGTTCCCGCAAGGCAGAAGCGCAATGCGGACAGCCATCACCGGTGCCGGCACCGCGAACGCCGGTCGGGCACACATTTGCACCTTTATCTTCTGGGCTTTCTCGCGCGGGCGCCGGCGGTGGTTGCAGCCGCAGTTTCGCGAACTACCGAAGTTTCTCGTCTATGATAGTTAATAAACCCACGGCTAGGGCCAGAATTAACGCACCTTCTCGGGATTGATCAATGCCGTCGTTCTGAGCCACCCCTGCTTTCACGACGAGGCCGCCGCCTTCGAGGCGCTGGAGCGGATCGTGTGGCCGAATGGTCTGATATGCCTGTGCTTACTCAAAACTCCAAGAAGGCGAGAAAGCATAGAGTTTTTGGCGCCGCAGCCATACCGTCGCCGGCATGCTCACGCTTTTGTCCGCCCTGGGTTCCCTTCTCTATTGGGGCGTATAGGTGTCAAGCGCTTTCAGATTTCTCCATCGATTCGGTGTTGATGTCAGTCGCAGGGTCCGCGCTTCTCTTCGGGATCGGCACTGAGGCCCTCCCATGATGGGATCAGGAGGCTGGGGTGGAACGATCTGCTCTACGTCCTTGCCGTAAGACAGACGGCAGGCACAAGGGAACCG
>JABMNB010000747.1 GCA_013205335.1 Rhodospirillales bacterium | reverse complement strand
TCGCCTCGAGATTGCTCGCCTTGTCGATCCAGTTGGCCTGGAACACGCTGATATGTTCCTCGCGCAGGAGCATGTCGGGATGCTCCCGGAACGGCTGGCGCGCCACGGCGTCGGTATTCTTCGAACTAGCCGCAAGCATGATGCCTCGTTCGCGGAGCTCGAGCGCCGTCTCCTGCACCGCCAGGAATGCTTCGCCTTTGGCGCTGCCCTGACCGATGTAAATCCCCTCCATGCCGTCATCGCCGATGACGCCGCCCCAGATCGTATTATCGAGATCGAGGACGAGACACTTGCGCGACTTGCCCCGGATCGCTCCCAGCAGGCGGCCGAGCGTGTCGGCGTAGATAGCGAAACAATCGGTCGAAAAGGGCAGCTTGTAGGCCAGCCAGCGAACGGGATCGAACCAGCGATCGGTTCCGGCCCGCTCGGCCAGCGCGGCGGCATCGAGCAGATAGCTGCCCGTTTGCCCGGCCATCTCGATGATCTCGAGATTGGCTTGCTCGATCATCGCCCGGATCGTGCCCCGAACCCGCCGATCGTAACTGCCGAACAACGATTGCGGCGGCACCGGAACGGTCTGCAGGATGGCGGGCACACCGCTATTCTGGCGCAGGCCCTCGACGACTGTGCGCAGCCGTTGCAGGGCGTTGCCCACCCGGTCCTCGGGCTTTTCGCTGAGTTTCACGCGCTCGAGGCCCAGCCATCGATGATCCACGGCAACGAGAACCGCGTCGAGCTTCGCCGTGTTGATCGAGGAGGAGGGGTCGAGGGCCTCCTGCATCACCTGGTCATAGGGCGTGTTCGCCAGCTCGAGAGCCACGCCGTGCCGGACGGCGCCCGCTGGGAGATGGTCGTTCAGGAGGTCAAACGTTGCATGGGTGAGGACACCCAGCCGAAAATCCACGAGAGGGGCCAGACCTGCACCGCCGCTCCGGCAACGCTTGAGCGCACGCGCCAGCGCCGCTGGCTGTTGTGCCGATAGCCGGAACCCGGCGAGCGTCTGGAGGGCCTGACCCGAGGGTTCTGTGCTGGTTCCCAAGGCGCGACAGCGCGCCGAGAAGTCGGCGGGAGCGGGCGGCAGCCATGGAAGATCGACGATTGAAGGAGACATGGCCTGCGCACTCCCATCGCTTCTCGAGCCAGAGACGCCAGTTCAGGCTGACGCCAGTTTCGACTGCACCAGGTTCATCAACTGACCGACATTCCCAAGGCCGCCGATCTCGTCGGTGTCGAACCGGATGTTGAACTCGGACTCGATCGAAACCAGGAAACGCACATGGTTGGTGCTGTCCCAGTCCTCGACATCATCGGCCTTTGTCGTTTCAGTCAGATGTAGGTCGTCTTTCTCTACAATTTCTCCGAGAAGCTCGCTCAGTTTCGACAAGAGCTCTTCACGAGTCATCAGTTCTCTCCCAACATCTGCAATGATCTGCCCGGTACGCCGCGCGGCCTTGGCAATGCTAGTCGACCCGGCGGCCGATGACCACGCAGGAGACCGCCAGTTGCCGGCGCAATGCCTTCTCGAGGGTCGTGCCCGTCATGGCGAAGGCCGCCGAATCCTCGACCTCTAGGCCTGCTTCTCGCACCAATTCGCAGGCGTGCTCCGGGCTCTTGACCAGGAAAATATGATCGGGGGCGGGGCTATTGGCCGGAACGTTGACCCAGACCCGTCCGCCCACCTTCAGCCATCTCTTGATGTTGCGCAGGGCCGCCACCGGCTCTTCCAGGTGCTCCAGGACCTCGCCCAACACGATGCTGTCGTAGCTCTGATCGGACGACGCATCCGTGGTGTCGAACAGGTTTTTCAGCGTCAGGGATACGGGTCGCGTGACGCCGAGGGCGGCGAGCGCGGACTTGGTGTTTGCGATGCTTGTGGGCGAGGCGTCCCATCCCGTCACCGAACCGATCTCAGGCCGGGACGCCGCGAAGTAAAGCAGCAGCCCGTGCCCGGGCCCGATTTCGAGATGGTTGGCCCCGGCCGGGAGGAGCGGCAGGTACGTATTGACGTAGTGATGCAGCGCCTGGGTGTGATTGACCCAGAGCACGCTGGAGACGAGCAGGCCGTCCATGTACTGGCGCATGAAGTCCGCGTTGGAATAGACCTCGCGCTCGGCGTCGACAAAGTTGGAAAGACGATATGTTCCGTGGCGCCGGAAGTGCAGTTCCTCCGGCAGGACGATGTCCTCGCACAGGAACTTGTAGCTCTTGCAAAGTCCTTCCAGGCCGCCAGGCTCATGAGCAGACAGTGTCTTGATGAGCAGAGCCATCCGGTCGGACGACTTGAGGACGTCGGCGGACCTCTCTTCCAGGCTCTTGGAGATGAATTTCTCGTGCGCAGGCCATACGGCCAGGACGCCAGCGACCAGGTCCTTGAGGTTCTGATAGTTCGCCAGATCGATCATCTTGTTATTCCGTTACTCACTGATGCCAGCGCCAACTCGGGTCATCTTCAGCCTGGGCTGGTGAAGATGTGCTCGTGATCCCACGCTTCTATCACCTCGATCAAATGCTTGACCGGACTGACGAAAAACTGAATTCGGCGGCCATCATAGGCAATGGCAGGCTTGGGGTCAGACGTTTTTGCCCAGCCGTATTGCCGCATCCGTTGCTGCCATTCGTCCAGGTCGGGAATGCGGTAGGCGACATGGTTGAGAATTGCTTTTCCAGTCTTCAACGCTCCATGTACCGGACTGGTCTCATCCAGCGGCTCCAGAAGCTCATAGCAAACACCGGCCGCATCACGACCGAATTGAAGGCGCACGCCGTTGACTGGATCGACCACTTCGTCTGTCCAGTCAGCAATTCCCAGTCCATTTGCCAGGTGTTTGCGCCCTCGATCAAGGCGACTCACCACGAGGCCTAGATGATCGAAACGCAATTGAAGCGACATTTGGAAAAGCTCCCAAGCCCATCAAGCTTCGACGTGGTGCCTCGGCAACCTCTTTTTGAAGGCCACACGAGGTGCGAGTACATCAAGAGTCCTCAAGCCGAAAGCACAAAGTTGGATCGCAACGAACGGCGAGTTAATCAAAACAAAATAAAAACCAACCTTGATTGTAAGCGTTCGGGCATTGATTAGCCAGAAACTCTCGACGGTCTGCTTCGGAACGGGCCTCGTTTTTACCCGAACGGTGAGCGCGAAGTCTGAGATTTCATGAACGATGCCGATTCGACCTTCAGCATCTGTTGGTCGAACCCCTGTTGGGGCTTTATGCGCCAATGCTTCCGCCCGTGCCTCCGAGTTCAATTTTGCCTTCGCGGTACTTCCGCATCCAGTAGTCTCGCCACGAAGACACGTCGTCCTGCTCTGGACGTTTCCAGTACGTCCAGTGACCCGAGCTATCGGTGCCGCGGCAAAGAATGGCATTGCGCGCCCAATCCTTTTTGAGGGGCTTAACCATCGGTGCGCAGTACCGGATCGCGAAACCACAGCGGCGGCGATCTGATTTGTTGGGCTCCGAGCCATGTGCGATCATATCGCTGTGAATGCTGAATTGGCCGGCCTTGAGTTCGATCGAGACTGGCGCGCCGTAGGACAGCGGTTCCTCGATCTGCTGATCGAGTACGGCTTCTTCACCGGCCTTTCGCCAAGGCAACTGGCCAAGCTTGTGGGTTCCCGGAATGACCTGGAGGCAGGAGTTTTCGCAGTCGGAGTCGTCGATGGCGACCCACGCGGTCACGGTGCGCGCCGGGGTAAGCGGCCAATAGGAGCCGTCCTGATGGAATGGCACTGATTTGGTGTCACCCGGCATCTTTGCGAAAGCCTGCGAACTCCAACAGAGAATGTCAGGGCCAACGATGTCTTCGATGACATCAAGGATGGCTGGCGACATTGCAAGATCGTAGAGGCCCGGACAGCGAGAATGATAGCCGACCAAGGCATAGCTGTCAGTGATGCCTTCAGCCCTCATCTTCGTGAAAAGATGATCGAAGTAAGACCGGGTGGCGACCAGATTGTCATCGGACAGTGCACTGAGGGGATGCACATAGCCGTAAAGGTTGTAGTGGGCCACCTGGTCCGCCCGAAGTGTCCGCGGCTGAGTCGCCACGTCGGCGAAGCGCAAATCGCGTTCGGCCATGTCTTTTGGCGTGGACATGCGGGCAGGGCGAGGCGTGCCGCTCATTTCTTTCTCCCGACATAGGCAAGGCCGATGGCGTCGTCCTTAAGGCCTTTGAATTCTTCCTTGACGACGTAGACGAGTTGATCCTCGATCGTATAGCCGTAGGACCTGATCAGGTCGGCGACTTCCTCGGGGCTTTCTGGATTCCACACGTGATCCATGTGGTTGCAATCCTTAACCGTGGTGAGAAACAGGAGCCCACCCGGTTTCATGAAACGCGTGATCTCGGCCATCATGAAGAAGCGATCCGAGACGTGCTCGATGACTTCTGTGACGACACACCAGTCCTGACTGGCATTCTGGATCGGAACTGGCTTGCTGACGTCCCCTAGGGCAAGCGAATAGCGGTCGGGCGCGAAGCCTGAAGCGCTAAGTAGCCTGTTAGTGAACTCAAGCGCGGACGGAGAAATGTCAACACCGGCGACATTGATGCCGGCCACCTTACGTAGGATTGTCCAGAGGAAGAACCCATCGCCGAAGCCAACTTCGACCCCGTTCATATCCGCGCGTAGATGCGGCAGGAACGACCGTTCGAACAGCTTGTACTTCTCGTGCAAAAGCGTGGTGAAGCCGTATGCGACAAACAGGCCCGGAAGGTACGTTCCAGCCATCAGCTTGTCATTGTCGTAGACCCTAGCCTTGATCTCCTCGAAGGTTCCGTTGTTATACATGCCGGCCTTCTGGAAGCGCACGAGATCTCGGATGTACTCAAGTATGTAGCGTTCGAAGATCGGGTTTGGGTCGAACCCAAGTAGCTTGACCGTGGCAAGCACCTCATCAGCGAAGGTGAGATACTCTTCGCCGTACTTTCGATAGAGAATATCCATGTTAGCACGCGATCCTCTCAGGAGCGTGCTGGAATTAACGAAATTGAAAAACGCCCCGAGGCTTGGGAAACCTTGGACATGCTGTTCCAATGTCATCGTGCCCCCTCAAATTGATGCAATACTTAATCTTAGGGTGAACGCCGACCGAGAGTCACGAATGTTATCCGAATATCGGGTGATCATATCTCATGAAGAGACAGTCGTAGAACTTCTGGGTTCTCGGGCGAAAATTCAGGATATCGATCAGCTCGAAATTCCGGGCACCCAGGAACGAAACGATCTCGCTGAATCGATACGAGCCGACGAAGCGCTTCTTGATCGATACTTCGGCGATGATGAACTCGGTGCTTTCGAGGGTTTTTTCCGCCCCCCTGAGCACGTTGAGTTCGTATCCCTCGGTGTCGATCTTCAGGCCGTAAGGTGTTGGCGTGGGATTTTTCGCTAGCAGGGAGTCGAGGGTTACGACTTCGACCTGGTGCTGTTCGGTAATTGCCGCCTCCGTCATCGCCGCCCGCGGCGTGATGCCGGTCTTGCCTCGCGCTGTTCCCATTACGTTGAGCGTGGCAACTCCCGGCTCCGCTCCCAACGCCACGGGGTAGAAGCTGTAATCCAGCCTGCCCAGGTATCTTTCCTCGATGTCCTTGGCGACGCCGGGCAGGGGGTCGACCAGCACGACTTTCCGGTCGGCGAACAAATTGTACAGCTCCGGAGTGCCGCGCTGCACCCCGATATCAATCAGCGTCTTGGCCTTGAATCTGAAGTGACGCAGGTATTCCGCCGTGAACTTCTTCGGAATCTGGATGAATTCGGACGCAGGGACCTCCGCCTTTTCGGAGCGAGGGCCCGTTGAGATCGGATTGAGGATGTCTTCCATTGGGTCCCGGCGCGTTCGCTGAAGTTGTGAGTGCAGTATCGATCCAAGGGCATCGCAAAGGCAACATGTTCGTCGAGGCGATCGATCCGATCCCGGGCTTCACGCCTCGCCCCGTCGCAACCGTCAACGATCAGAGCAAAGGATGCAACTCATTGACGTTGTGCCGGTGCGGCGTCGCCATTCACTCTGCGCGCGGCGGCAGGCCGTGGCCGGGTGACGAGTTCGCCGAGCGGCCATGTTTCCCTGAAGAGGTGGCCCCATCGGGGGGTACGAACGAGATTGCGAGGATCCCCGGTGAAAGCATCCGACACGCGTTCGGTGTAGAATTGCGCGAAGCGCTCCTTGAACTGGCGATACTTTTCGCCGCTCTGTCTTTCCGGAAAGGGGATGACGACGGGCACGAAAGCGTCATCTTCGCGGGCGATGGTGAACCACGCCGCCGGGCATTTGCCTTCATAGGCAAGGAACGCTGCGCCTTCGCCGATCATCGACCTCGAGCCGAGCACCTCGATCTCGATGTTGAGGCCCTCGGATCCGTCCGGCGCAAGCGCAACGACTTTCTTCTCCTGGAGAAGACGCAACCCGGTGAAAAGCGCGGCGCGGGCATCCTGCGTGGCGGTGACGACGCCCAGGGGATGTCCGTCTTCGAACTGCGCCTTGAAGGCGGCGTGGAGGAGGGGAAGGAAGCTGCCATGAAAACTAAACAGCACGAGCGGTCCCGCGATCCTCTCGAAGGCTGACCGTCTGCGATCCGCTGCGATAAATCGGGAGTGCCTCCCGGCCGGTACGAGCTCCTTGAGCATCTGATTGATGACGTTCGCGCCAACGACCTGTTTGCGCCACAACGCGACGGGCACTTCTCTGTCCCGCGCAACCTCGTAAAGCCTGTCGAGTTCGCTCAGTGGGAAATCGATGCGGGAATACAGATCATCCGCCCGCTGTATCAGATCCTTTGCCGTCTCGACGGGGCCAACTCCATACTTCAGATGGATCAGGGCCTTTCTGGCGGCAGGGCTCGCGGCAATCCCTCGTGTGCGATCGCCCAAGGACCATCGGGTCAGGTTGGTCGGCGGCTGACTGACAATCCAATCGACGACGGTCTGCTCGAGACCGAGCTCGCCGGCGAACGAGATGACCTTCGCGGCCAGGGACAGTCGGCCCAGCGAGAGATCCGGACGGGTCATCAGGAAGTCGAGGAACTTCTGCTCATGGCCTTCGGCCTTGAAAAGCGCCACCAGGAAATCGAAGCTGTGCTCCAGGGCATCCGTGGTCGGTGCCACGACTTCAACGAGCCTGTCGATGTTGGCATACTGCCCCCGCCGGAGCCGTTTGCGGATCGCCTTGACGGTTTCGCCGATGCCCGCCGGACGACGGACTTCATTTTCGGTGGAACTGTTCGACATCCCCGCTTGATCCTTTTGACAGCTCGGCGACTTTGATATTATGGACGAACCGTCGAAGAATGCGCGCATGGTGCGCATTCCCCTTCTACGCTTCGGTCAGGATAGCAGAAAAATAGAATACGCGGCACATGCGCTCAAGGGGCTGACGCCTTACGACCGGCGCGGGCATCGATGCCTGGATGAGTTTCTTGGGCGAGGGGAATGCTTTGCGGTGGAACGCCAAGGGTGATGTGAGGTTTGGCCGCCGGAGCAGACGGGACGGCGTCCCAGCACGCGGATCGAGGGGGCACATGTATTCTTTGCAACGACACCCGGTCATCAAGATGAGAAATGCGCTCCTGGCGATTGCGATGCTCACCGGCTCGTCGATGCTTTTGGCACTCGAAGGCGAGGCGAAGCCCCTCCGCGCGGTGGAGTGTCCGGCAAATCCGAGCGCGGAAGCGCGGCCGCCCCAAGGAGAGAGTCGTTCCGTCGTCTATCGTTCGATCGATGGCCATGACCTGCGTCTGCACCTCTTCGATCCTCCTGGCCATCGGTCCTCGCATGGCGCCGCCGCTCTTGTTCTGTTCTATGGCGGTGGCTGGAGCCGTGGGAGCGTGCGACAGTTCGAATCTCACGCAAGATTTTTCGCACGCAGAGGCATGGTCGTCGCGTTGGCTGACTATCGTGTGTTTTGTCGACAGGGAACCGGTGTTCCTGAAGCGATTGTCGATGCCAGGGCCGCGGTTCGTTGGGTGAGGGAGCATAGTTCGGAACTTGGCATCGACCCGAATCGCATCGTCGCCGGGGGCGGATCTGCAGGCGGATACCTTGCCCTTGGCACGGCAACCCTGGACGATTCAGGGCAAGCGCCGGCCGCCGACCGTGTTGGTTCGATGCCGGATGCGCTGCTGCTTTTCAGTACACCGGTAGATCTTACGCCGGCCGACATAAGGGCGGTCTCCGGCCTCGATCCCGAGCAGAGCGCCAGGCTCTCGCCGATAAAGCACCTCCGCCGCGGCCTGCCGTCAACCCTGTTCCTGCAGGGAACCGAGGACCACTTGGTGAATTTTTCGGTTGTTGAATCATACTGTGCCGAGGCGCGTGCTCTGGGCAATCAATGTACCGTCAAAGGGTTCGCCGGCGGCCACACCTTCTTCAATAGAAGAGATCGAGGCGCTCCCAACTGCCCTGAAGGCACAAAGCCCTGCAAGGCCACGAACTTCTACCAGGAGGCCTTGGAGGATGCGGACAAGTTCCTGGGCGTCCTGGGATACGTTTCGAAGCCGTAACCGGGCATAGCCCCACGTCCTTTGCGATGCGCTGCTCGTGCTTGAAGAGGCGGTGAGGTGACCGGCCCGCAGCGCGGGGCGCAGCCCCGGCGGTGACGCGCGGCTCGATGCTATGCTACGGCTCGGAGGAGAGGGTGGCCGTCAGGAATTCTGATTGGTGGCCGTGGCAAGATCGCCCTGCGTCGTCGTTTTGGAGCACCTTGATGTTTGAACTCGAAAAGGACGAGCGCATCCGGGGTATCGAACCCATGGAGACGGCGCTCGCGATGTGCTTCGCGCACGATTTCATTCTGGAGGTGATGCTCACGCGAGAGATGCTGGACCTCGAGCCAGCCGAGGCGGCAAGGCTGTCCCGGACCCTGGTCGAGCGGTGGAGTCGGCGTTATGGGGCCGCCCTGACGAATGCGACAGAGACAAATGGGGAAACCGTCCGGCAGAGCTATGCCACCAAGGCCTTCGTCGACCGGCTTGCCCGCAAGGCGCTCCAGAGATCATCGGACATGCGTCGCTCCCTGTCGACGAACCCGCCGCCAGTGCAGACGGTCGAGATAACGGCAGAGATGAAGCAGGCAGGCGCTGCAGCACTGTCCGAGGTCCGGAATTTGCCGCCAGAGGAAGTGGCGGCGACGGTTTACCGGGCGATGGTCGCGCTATCCCGGTAGAGGTGGCTCGTGTCGATCGGGACGTCGGACGACGCGCTCGTATCGCTGCTAGAGACTGAAGGCTGAACCTTCCGGACGAGAGGCGGCCTTGTGGGGCGTGCGGCCCCGTGTCTGATACTTCGATACGTCCATGGCGCGGTCTGGAATGGCCTGCGCAAAAAGCTCCGGCGAGTCCTTGGCGATGTCGAACTTGAAGAAGCGATGCGGGCGATTGGCGAAGAACTCGTGGACACGATCATGGTGACGGTCCCAGTCGTTTCGCCAGACATCGGCCAGCTTGTCATCATCCGAAATTTTCAGAACTGACTTCCAGCGCTTGGCGTACTGCCCCTTGCCGTGATTGAAACGGCTCTTGACCCATTCTTCCCGGTCGCGCGTGTTGAGGACGAATACGGCCTCGGGATACTGTTGGGCGAGTATGGGAAAGAGCTTGTACGCTTCGAGCGCGAACTCCCTGCCGACGACCTCCATGTCGGAGAAGGCCTCATATCCCTCGTACCCAGCGATTAGACCGTCGCCTTCGACGAGATTGCGGAACATCCTTCGCGCCAGATCCCCGCCATCCCAGTGAATGCTCTTGATGCCATTCACATGGAGAAAATGGTGGATCGTCCGGGTTCCACACTTGTTGAAGCCGATCTGAAAGACTTTGAGCGACATTCCGCTGGTTCCAATCGCTGATTTGGCGTTGCTGTCGGCAAGAGTTTCTTTAGACGGAGTTCGTCGCCTGCTTCAGCCTGGCTTCGGTGTTCCTGGTCACCTCGTCGACATCTGCCGACCAGACCGTATTGTGACCATCACCCGAGGTGGGCTGAAAAACGCTGTTAGTGTAGCCAATACCGACAGCCTGAGCGAGAGCCTGGTAGCAGTTTACCGTGTAGGAAGCTGAAAACAGCTCGTAGAGATGAGCGCCAGGCGCGGCATAGAGTATGTTGGTGAGCCCGGCTCCGTGCGGTGCGACGATCAGCCTGGCGTTGGAAATCATGGAGATCTGGTCGTCCAGGGTCTTCCCGGTCATTGAAACGGGTTGCACGCCAAGCTTTTCCAATGCCGTGATCACATCTTCCTCATTGCGCATCTTTCTTCGATGGCTGTCCAAGCGTGAGATGTAAACCGCGGAGGGCGAATCAGCTCTTTCCAAAGATGCGCTCGACTTCAGCACGCTCGCCATCTTCTTGAGCTCGCGCGGGAAACGATGCGCCGTCAAGGCGAACATCGCATTCGCCGCTGTGAACTTCCTTGCCCGGATTGCGCCGGCAGGGCGGACGTTGACCAGCCTGCCGCGGTCGATTCCAAGGAGATCCAGGCTTCGGAGCTGAATTCCGCCAAGCTCCGGGACCGCAAGCAGGGCGGTATCCAACACCCCGTCTTGCATGAACGAATGGATGCTGAGAAGACACTGCGTCGTCCAGTGATAGTAGTTCTTCCACCCTGCACGATAGCCAACCGCGACATGCGCTTCGGCTGTGTGAGCCTGGGTTGCTTCATCGACGATCGAACGGATTTCCATCGCGCTGAGATCGTACCGCGGCCCGCGCGACGGAGGCAGGTAACGGTCATTGAGGATGATGCCGCCAGAGGCGCAATCGAGGACGGCGCCCTCGTAGTTGAAATGGCGAATCCTCGATCCGCGTTTTCCGTGCTCACTTGCAGGAGCGCGACGGTGTATCGACTCGGAGTTGAGTCGGAGCCATTCCATCAGAGGTGTCGCTTCGGCAACAGGAGACGAAAGAAGCGATGAGCAAGCATCTCTAACCAATCTTCAAGGGCGCGTCGGTTACGAACCTGTTCAAGACATCGGACAGCAGTCCTGCGTTGCGCAGAAACTGGGCCGTATTGTGCCCTGAATCGACATAGTGAAGGTGCATTCCCTTTATTGCTTTGAGCCGCTCTGCGTAAACAGTGTCGAGCTCCATGCGACGGCCGACGATCAAATGGCAGTCGAGCCCCTCGATGCCTGCAAGCAGCGTTGAAGTATCGACCATCGTCGGGTTCTTGATCCGGGAGATCAGCTTGATCCAGCGCAGCTCGCCGACGGAATCCAGATAGTTGAGCGCGATGTTGGTCTGCGGGCTGAATGCCAGAATGCGCTTTGCGTTGAGCATCTTGGCATAGGCGAGGGCGGCAAAGCCTCCCGAAGAGGTCCCTAGGAGGTATAGCTCCTTCGTGTCGAGGTCCGACACCAGAGTGGAGAGCTTCCCGGCGATCTCGGCCGAATTCTTGCCTATTCCGTCAATGGGCCCATTGAACCAGCTGCGCCTGGGATCGCGAACGAAGATCACGTTCGCGTCGGTGCCCTTCAGGCTGTTCATGAAATTATAGGTCGTCATTCCGCCAATCAGCTGGGCCAATCCCACGAAGGCGATGACGGTCTTTCTGGATCCAGGCTTTACGACGATCTGGAAATTCGCCTCGGGAGATTCTCCTTCGGCCGGCTTGGCGATGGCTGGCGTCTTCAGCGGCTCCGCCGATAGTTTCTTGCGGGCAGGGGAGAGGGCCGGCTCGGGGGTGAGAGGTCCTTCGATGGGAACTTCCCAAAAGGCCATGTCTGCCGGCTTGCTGGCTGGCGCCGGCGGCTTCTTCTGACTGGGGACAGAGACGGGGGCCGGCCGGGCGGTGCCGGCAAGCGACTCTTCATCATCGTCCGGCCGCTCGGCGCTCCGTCGGCTCAGCCAAAAGAACTGCTGTCTCCACGCCTGCGCACGAATGGCTGCGGCATTGGGGATCAACCGATCGGGCGCCGGCGTGTGGTCCAGCTTCAGGAGATCGTAGACCTCGAACGCAATCTCGGACAGAGAAACACGTGTAAAGGATTTCAGGTCGCCCTTGTCGAACCGGTAGAGCCACGACATGAAGGCTTCATTGCCGAAAACGACATGGTCGTCCGGCACGTTGATCTGGAGCAGTCCCTTCTTTCGGGAAAACAGGCGCCGGCTGCTCATTGCGACATACATCGCATCGTCTGACGCACAGGCGCCGCGCAAAATCCCGCCCGTGTGCAGTTGCAGCCATGGAGTGGCTGAGGTGCCGTCGGTCACGACGACTCTACCCCGAGCCGAATCCAACACACCAAGGCGCCCGTCTATGTCCAGCAAGGTGTGGGCATGCTCGAGCTTTTCGACGACGACTTTTTGGTCGGTGATCGAATAGATGAACCCGTTCTTCCGTCCTTCGGCCACAAAGGGGTTCGAATGGCCCAGGACGTACTCCTTGCCCCCGTGCCGGAGGTAGTCGTTCAAATGCGCATTCGGAACTGACGGCGTCGTCGGGCATTTGAACCGCCGAGAAATCTTTCCCGGGGAGCGAAGATCCACTTCGAACAACTCGTTCGTGCCCGTGGAAGTCGCATAAAGCAGGCCATCATACACTTTGATCGAGTGTATGTCGCGCACACCAGGCAGAGAGATCAGTCTCTTGAAGCGAAAGTCGCGATCGAACTCGAGAATGATTGCCGGGTCGTGCAATCCCTGGATTGCGACGAAACACCTGTCTTTCTCATAGAACAGCCCGGTGGCGCCGCTGGCTCGACTGAAGTCGAAATCGACATCGTCGAGTTTGATCCAGGACAGTTCGTTTGTAACGTCGTGACAAAAGGCCAGGAAGAACGGCCCGCCCCTATGGCCGGTGTTGCAGCACGATAAAAGCACCCCGGACATTCGCTGATTCTCAACTAGATGGAGGAAATCTGAGAGGCCTGCTTCGTGTCGTTGCTACTCACAACACCCCGATTCCAATGTCACTCGCCGCCTTCGGCCTTGTTTCCCTGCGCGTTCTTCACAGGAGCAACCACACGAAGCAATCTGATCAGATTCCTTCGCGTTCCCTTCAGCGCGCCCACCCTACCGCCGAGCCTCGAGGCGACGAGAGGTACCAGTTTACCATTCAATTCACTGAGGCGCTCCGCACCGGCGGCCGTGACATTCATGGAATGCGTACGCGCGTCCTCGACCGACTGATCGACGGAGATCAGCTCCGCCCGCTTAAGGGCATCGCTGATCTGCGCAGCGCGCTGGACGGTCGTTCCAAGAAGCTTGGCAAACTGCTTGTTGCTCAACCCGGGCTTGGCCTTGAGGGTCATGAGGCCGAGCCACTCGGCGAGACCGAGATGGGCTTCCGTAAACGGCGTGGTGCCTGCAAACCGCGTCAGGAATCGACTCATTGAAGCGACGATGTCAGCCAAGTCCTCAATGTTGAAATCTTCCTGGGGTGCACTGGCGGAGACTTCTTCGACGCTGCTCATCATGCGCTCCTCGACTCGGAAAGGGTGCCTAACATATGAGCGCCCAAAAACTTGTCAAGGTCCTAGATCAATTTGTGCTGGCGTCGGGTCTCTAAGCAATTGAAGTAAAGCGATAATTGCGTCGGGCGGCTTCCGGGTGCGTGCGCAAACGCGCATTTTCAGTCGCGTTCAGAAATCTTGAATCTCTGCATCCGGCTCGTCGTCTTCCCTGGCGAGGTCTGTCGAAACGTCCTGCTCTGGCTCCAGGCTTTCATATACGGCGATGGCGTCTTCGGGGTGTTTGAAAAGAGTGAACTTCCCCTTGTAGAGGATGGCCCCGGCCGAGAATGACTTCAGGCTTGCTGCGACAGCGCTCGAGTTCGTTCCAAGGATTACCCCGGCCGTCTTGGCTCGCTTGCTGAAGGCGGCTTCGCAGAGCGTCCGAAATGCCAGCCGAGGAGAACTGCCGATGCCGCCGAACAGAAGGTAGTAGTCGCAGGGGATCGCGTAAATCAGGGCGATATTCAGTTCACGCTTCAGAGAAGCGGGCAGGCGTTTCATCGGTGTGTCGAGAACATGGTGATTTTCGAGCGCGGATTCGATGAAGCTCTCTACCGACCGTGCTTCGACACCGTAAATCTCCGACAGTCTGGCGATTAGTTGCCGGGGGCTTCCCGTCGCGCCGAACCGAAGAAAGCCTTGCGGAGGCGATGTGGTCGCGCGTCGGGTGACCCATCCTTCAGTCGGCACCGACTGACCGGCAATGATGGACAGAAGCTGCAAAATGGGAGTGCGCTGACCCAGAACGAATACGCGCGAACGTGGCCTGATCGTCCAGGTCAGATCGTCGATGACGCGCCACGTGAAACGACCCGTTCCAACTTCCTTCGAAACCGAATGGAGGGTGATCACTTCATGGTCTCAACGATTGCATCGCTACCCAATGCCATGCCCGAAGTCCCATTTAACCGACCAATCGCTTCCTCGTACAATACTCTGAACGAGAGGCGTGCGCCTTGCATGATGGCATGGAGAGACTGCATAAAGGCGTTTGCACAGGCAACGATCCGAACCCGGAAAAGGATAACAGGTGCTCGCTTCGACAAACCGGCTGTCCCATCTTCAACGCTTGGAAGCGGAAAGTCTATTCATCATGCGAGAGGTCGTTGCCGAGTGCGAACGCCCGGTGATGCTCTATTCGATTGGCAAAGATTCAGCGGTGATGCTGCATTTGGCGATGAAGGCCTTCTACCCGGCCAAGCCGCCGTTCCCCGTAATGCACATCGACACCAAGTGGAAATTCAAGGAGATGATTGCCTTTCGGGATCGGACCGTTGCCGAGTTGGGGCTAAACCTCATAGTCCATACCAATCCAGAAGGTATCGAGCGCAACATCAATCCCTTCACGCATGGATCGGCTATTCACACCGATGTCATGAAGACCCAGGCTCTTCGGCAGGCGCTGGACATGCATGGCTTCGATGCCGCATTCGGCGGCGCCCGACGGGACGAAGAGAAATCCCGTGCGAAGGAGCGCATCATTTCCTTCCGCAGCGAGCATCACAGGTGGGACCCGAAGAACCAGCGCCCCGAACCGTGGAGGCTATTCAACACGCGGAAAAAGAAGGGGGAAAGCATCAGGGTCTTTCCGTTGTCCAACTGGACCGAGCTCGATATCTGGGAATACATCTATTTGGAGAAGATTCCCGTCGTGCCGCTGTACTTCGCCAAGGAAAGGCCGGTCGTGGAACGCGACAATACCCTCATCATGGTTGACGACGAGCGGATGCCTCTCCTGCCCGGCGAGACACCCCAGATGAGAATGGTAAGGTTCCGTACCCTCGGTTGCTATCCGTTGACGGGGGCCATCGAGAGTAGCGCAGCCACTCTTCCTGCGATCCTCGAGGAAATGTTCCGCGCCACAAACTCCGAACGCCACGGACGCGTGATCGATCGCGACGGCGAGGGTTCCATGGAGAAGAAGAAGCAGGAAGGCTATTTCTGATGGACGCTCTCGAATCTCGCCTGGCCGACTATCTGAAGCGGCAGCAGCACAAGGATTTGCTGCGGTTTATCACCTGCGGCAGTGTCGACGACGGAAAATCCACTCTGATCGGCCGCCTCCTCTTCGAAGGCAAGATGTTGTTCGAGGATCAGCTCGCCAGCCTGAAGGCGGAGAGCGCCCGCGTCAGGACCCAAGGCGGTGATCTCGACTTCGCTCTCTTGGTCGATGGGCTTGCGGCGGAGCGCGAGCAGGGAATCACGATCGACGTCGCCTATCGTTTTTTCGCCACGGACAAGCGCAAGTTCATCGTGGCCGATACGCCGGGTCATGAGCAGTACACGCGGAACATGGCCACGGGCGCGTCCACGGCGGATCTCGCGATCATCCTCGCGGATGTGCATCGGAGCTCCGAGCTGCTCACACAGACGCGTCGCCACACCTACATCTGCTCGATGCTTGGCATTCCGCGGCTCGTTCTCGCCGTCAACAAGATGGATCTTGTCAACTTCGAGCAGTCGGTTTTCGACAACTACACCGCGAAGTACATCGCCTTTGCCAAGAAGCTCGGCATCAAGGATGTGACCTGCATTCCTATCTCTGCCTTGAGAGGGGACAACGTCGTTGGTCCCAGCCCGCAAATGACCTGGTTCCATGGGCCGGCTCTGCTGCCCTACCTGGAGACGGTGGAAATCGCCGAGAAGGAAGAGAAGCGCGCGCTGCGCATGCCGGTGCAGTGGGTCAATCGTCCGAGCTCTGATTTCCGGGGGTATGCCGGCACGATCGTCAGCGGTGCCGTCCACCCTAATGACAAGATCAAGGTGCTGCCTTCGGAGCAGGAGGCAGTTGTCACGCGGATCGTCACATACGACGGGGATCTGGAGGGGGCGGTCTCCGGCCAGGCCGTTACGCTGGTACTGGACAGAGATATCGATGTCAGTCGCGGCGACCTGATCTGCGGGGAGGGGGACCTGCCGATGGTCGCCGATCAGCTGGCGGCTCATCTTCTGTGGATGGCGCCGGAGGAGATGTTGCCGGGCCGGACCTACCTCATGAAGATCGGAGCGATCACAACCGAGACGACCGTCACCGCCCTGAAGCACAAGATCAATATCAATACCCTGGAGCATACCGCCGGGAAGACGCTCGGTCTCAACGAAATCGGCGTGGCCAACATGTCGGTTGCGAGAGCTATTCCGTTCGAGCCCTATGCGCAGAACCGCGACCTAGGAAGCTTTATCCTGATTGATCGCATGACCAATCAGACGGTCGGAATGGGGCTGCTCGATTTCGCCCTGAGGCGAGCTACGAACATTCACTGGCAGGATCTCGAGGTGAGTCGGGAGAGCCGTGCCAGCCAGAAGGGGCAGAAAGCCGGCATCGTCTGGTTTACGGGCTTGTCGGGGTCCGGCAAGTCGACGATCGCAACGGCGCTGGAGAAGCGTCTGTTTGCCCTAGGCAGGCACAGCTACATGCTCGACGGCGACAACGTTCGCCATGGCCTCAATCGCGATCTTGGCTTCACGGATGCAGACCGCGTCGAGAACATTCGTCGTGTTTCCGAGGTGGCGCGCCTGATGGTCGATGCGGGACTGATCGTCATCGTGTCCTTCATCTCACCCTTCAGAAGCGAACGACAGATGGCACGAGGTATGGTTCGTCC
This sequence comes from Rhodospirillales bacterium, assembly GCA_013205335.1. Classification (GTDB taxonomy): domain Bacteria; phylum Pseudomonadota; class Alphaproteobacteria; order Reyranellales; family Reyranellaceae; genus Reyranella. Next base: position 1,131 of record JABMNB010000747.1, on the reverse strand, counting down.
CGGCGAGTTCATCGAGGTCTTCGTAGATGCGCCGCTGGAGGTTTGCGAGGCCCGAGATCCCAAAGGGCTCTATCGCAAGGCTCGCCGACAGGAGATTCCGAATTTTACCGGTATCAGCTCTCCATATGAACCGCCGCAGAACGCGGAGATTCATCTCGAATCGAGTAAGCATTCCGTCGAAGACGCAGTGGAAGAGATCTTTGCGTATCTTGAACGCAACGCTTTCTGAGTGAGTTCGACGTCTGGACCGCAGTGCTCAGCGGGCCTGTAGGATTGAGCGTCTTCCTCTGACGCAAAGTGTTTTGAGCTTTGGCTGACTAAGTGCCGGGCTCGGGTGAGACCTGACCTCGGCCGATCACCCAGAAATCGAGGCTGCGAAGTTTCCTTCGCAGCATTTGGATGACATTGAGCGGTGAGCGGCTTCCGTCTGATCCGTCCGGAATGAGCCTCCGGCGGGAGCGCTCTGGCCCGTCATGCGCCTTGGAACGGACCGTGCTTCGCGGTGACGTTGAGTGATCGGCGTTCTGAATTCACTTCCGATGGTGGAAGGACTATGGCGCGTGTTTCTCGTCAGCGCTCTTTCGCCGGGCGGCGGCGTTAGCGGCCTTCCTCGCTCTTTTTGCCTCCGCATTCCTTTGCAGTGCAGCGTGGCGGGCCGCAACCAGCGAAGCTCGAAACTCTGGACGGACAACGGTTGGCTGAACTTCGTTAAGCCCCGTTGGTCGCGCGCCATAAGACCATAGTGCGCCAACCGCAGCGCCACCGATCACGAAAACGATCGCGAGAAGAACCCCAATTTCAGAGTAGAGGCTAGACAACAGTTAAAGCCCAGAATTGTGGTGTACGATTTTCGTATGAAGATATGGACGACGTCCCGAAGGGGTAAGCTTCACGAAAATAGCACTGATCCGGGCGATTCTGAAGCCTGGCGACTGACGGCGGGCTGGTGGGGCGTCACACGGTCACGTGACTATCTGCGAGGGGGTTGCTAGATTTGAGACTAACTGAAGGGCACCTCGAAGAATGGGCCTGTCATCGACCTGCTGTCCATGGCACCGGACGTTTCGTGGGTTCGGCGTGGCTTGGTGAACGCCATCAGCGGCTTTTTGCCTCCTGACGCTCAGGTTGGTG
>JABMNB010000746.1 GCA_013205335.1 Rhodospirillales bacterium | reverse complement strand
GCTCTATCAGAACGCGCTCGACCAGGTCGAGCTGGCGGACCGGCTGGGCTACGACCATGCGTGGCAGGTCGAGCATCACTTCCTCGAAGAGTATTCCCACTCGCCCTCCCCTGAGTCCTTCCTCGCGGCGGCGAGCCAGCGGACCAAGAACATTCGCTTGGGCCACGGCATCTTCCAGGTGACGACCAACCATCCGACGCGGGTCGCGGAACGTGTGGCGACGCTCGACCTGCTGTCGAACGGGCGCTGCGAGTTCGGCATGGGCGAGAGCGCCTCGATCACCGAGCTCGAGCCGTTCGGCGTCACCATGGAGAACAAGCGCGAGATCTTCGAGGAAGCCGTCCGCGCCATCATGCCGATGTTCAAGGACGGGCCCAGCGAGCACGCGGGCAAGGTCTGGAACATCCCGCTGCGCATGGTCGTGCCGAAGCCCTTGCAGAAGCCGCACCCGCCGCTGTGGGTCGCCTGCTCGCAGCTTCAGACGCTGACCAAGGCGGGCGAATGGGGCATGGGGGCGCTCGGCTTCCAGTTCGTCTCGGCCGACGCCGCGCATGCTTGGGTGCACGCCTACTACAACGCTTTCGTGAAGCGTCAGAAGAAGCTCGCCGACTACAAGAGCAATCCCAACATCGCGCTGGTCAGCTTCTTCATGTGCGCCAAGACCGACGAGGAAGCGCGGGCCCGCGCCGACGGCGACACGTTCTTCCAGTTCGCGCTGCGCTTCTACGGCCAGTCGGCCGACCGGCGCCGGCCGGCCGCCGGCACGGTCAACATGTGGGAAGAGTACGAGAAGTGGAAGAAGGCCAACCCGGAACTGCACGCGGCCTCGCTGCGCGGCGGCCTGATCGGCTCGCCGGAAACCATCCGGCGCAAGCTGAAGAAGTTCCAGGAGTCGAACATCGACCAGGTCGTGCTGCTGAACCAGGCCGGCAAGAACCGCCACGAGGACATCTGCGAATCGCTGGAGCTGTTCGCCAAGGAAGTGATGCCCGAGTTCCAGGGCGCCCATCCCGAGCTCCTGAAGTGGAAGGAGCGTGTTCTCAACCGCGAGATCGAGCTGGACGAGATCGACACCACGGCCTTCACCGACCGCTACGGCGGCACGATGAAGGGCATCGCGCCGGCAACGCAGGCTGCCACCCAGGGCGTGCGCGCCGCCGAGTGAGGGCGCGCCGAGCTTCATCCTTCAACCTCATGCTGAGGAGCGCTCTGCAATAGCGCGTCTCGAAGCATGGGCACGAGCACCACGCCTGTAGCCCACCCTTCGAGACGCATCGCTGTGCGATGCTCCTCAGGGTGAGGTGGATGGGGAGCGGCAAGTAGAAAGAATCTCTACAGCGCCTAGGCTGTGAAACAGTCCCCTGCGGACGCAGCAATGTCACAGGCGGCGCCACATCACTGCCCCGTCGGTTCGCTACTTAACCTTCATATGAGAAACCGCACCGGAGATGCGGGCAGTTGATCTTGCCCTGCCAACAGGAATGGGCCTCTAGTTGTGCGAGGGGAAGACGATGCCACGCAGCCTGAAGGCTCCACTCAGCCCGAACGAGGAAGTGACGTTACGCCGGGTTGCGCTCGGCATCTCGCCGATGAAGGACCTCTCACCGCGCGACCTCATGCGCCTGACATCGCTGTCGCTGGTCGAGATCGATGCAGGCGTGCCGCGTCTCACGAAGATTGGCCGCCAGCGCTATCGTGCCCTGCCCCGCGCCGCCAACGTCAAGGATCTCTCCCTGGAAGCGATGGTCGCCGCGGTCGGCGAGAGGCTGCGCAAGACACCGGAATAGCCGGGCGCCGACACGCTGACTTATTCGCCGACTCTCGCAACTGAATGGGCGTCGCCTGCGTTCCTCGGGCACCACACCATCGACAGGAGAGAGCAATGACCGACCTAGCCATTACTTCGAAGAACCTGATCGCAGCCGAGCGTGTCAACGGCACCGACGTCTACAATCTGCAGGGCGACAAGCTCGGCACGGTGGAAGACATCATGATCGACAAGGCGAGCGGACGCGCCATCTATGCCGTGATGT
>JABMNB010000745.1 GCA_013205335.1 Rhodospirillales bacterium | reverse complement strand
GTCGGCGCAGGCGGCGAGGCGAAGCCACTTGGTGAGCTCGGGCCAGGTCTTGGTCTTGAGCTGCGTCGCCGTGTTGGCCGTCACGATGCCGCGGGTGTCGCGGAAAGTCGCGAGCGCCCAGACGATGATCCACGCGACCAGCGCCGACTTGCCGACACCGTGCCCGGAGGCGACGGCGATGCGGATCGCGTCGGAGACACGGCTGAGCGAGCGGCCGATCGCCGACAGCACCTCGCGCTGCCACGGCTCGGGGCCGGCATCGCTCGCCAGCACGGTCCCCGCCTCGCCCCACGGAAAGGCGAACAGCACGAAGCCCAGCGGATCGTGCGCATAGCTCCCGACCTCGATGCCCAGCGGATCGAGGACGGAGGCGGGAGAGGAGTCCGAAACGTCGGCCACGATGACGGTTGCTGACGAACCGGGCTCCGGGTTTGCAAGCGGAAAGCACAGTCGTCAGACTGGCGCGGAGTGAAAACAGATAAGGTGCCCGCCGCGGTGCCTGCCCGCCGGTGCCTGCTCGTCGGCCCGTGCCGGTGAGCCTCCTTGTTGAAGATGCCATGAAAAGTCTGACGGGCCTGGGGAGCGACCGAATGCCCGCTGGCCCTCGCCGACAAGAGAACTGAGCGCGCGGCGGCATGAACGTACTCGTCGGGTTTTTCCTGCTGGCAGTGGCCCTCGTCTATGCGTCGGTGGGCCAGGCCGGCGGCACGGCGTTCCTCGCGGTGATGGCCGTGGCCGGCATGCCGGCGGCCGAGCTGCGACCCACTGCCCTGGCGCTCAATGTCGTTGCCGCCTCCTATGCGACCTGGCGCCTGCACGCCGACCGCGCGATCGACTGGCCGATGCTGCGCCCGATGGCCCTTCCCGCCCTGCCCGCCGCCTTCGTCGGCGGCCTCGTGGCGCTTCCCTCGGAAGTCTATTACGCCGGCACGGGACTGCTGCTGCTCCTCGCAGCCGCGCTGATGATCACGCCTCTCGCACAACGCTCCGACCTGAAGAAGCCCACCGCGCCGGTCCTCGCGCTGCTGGGCATCGCCGCCGGTTTGCTGTCGGGACTGACCGGCGTGGGCGGCGGCGTGTTCATCGCGCCGGCCCTGATCGGGCTGGCCTGGGCCTCGCCGCGCCAGGCCGCCACCCTCTCACCGCCGTTTATACTGGGCAATTCGCTGACAGGCCTCGCGGGGGCGCTGGCCGCGGGGCAGACGATGGCGGCCGACCTGCCCCTCTACGCCGGCACCGCCCTCGTCGGCGCGGCACTGGGCACGATGCTGGGACGACGCTTTCTCTCCGAACGCACGACGCGCTTCATCCTGGGCGGAATCCTTCTGGCGTCCGGCCTGCGGCTCCTGACGCGCGGCTAGCCCGCGAAGCGCGCGGTCTCTGGCGCATGAAAAAAGGGGCCCGACTGAGCGGGCCCCTTTCCTCGTATCTCGGCGACGGACTTCAGCCCGGCCAGTTCGCACGCATGCGGTCGACCTCGGTCTGGCTCGGGCGGTACGGGTCCGCCTTCGGGTCGAAGTTCTTCCAGCCGGCGGCACGGTACTCCGCGCCACGAGCGACGGGGTCGATCGGGCTCGAGTGGGCGAGGATCGCCTCGATGCGAGCGGCATCGCCGTCCTGCACGCGCGCGCTGACGAGGGTGCCACCACGACGGACGGCTTCCGAATAGACCTCGGCATGCTCCTCGTCGGTGCCGGCTTCGACCATCGCGCCGACGATGCCGCCCGCGGCAGCGCCGCCTGCAGCGACGGCGGCCGTCGAGGCGAGCCAGCCCGCCGCCACGACCGGGCCGAGGCCCGGGATGGCCAGCAGGCCGAGGCCGGCGAGCAGTCCGGCGCCCGCGCCGACCGCGCCGCCGATGCCGGCACCGGCTGCGGCCTTGTTCACGTCATCGACGCCATCGTACTCGGCGCTGACATACTTGTTGGCGACGATGCTGACGTCCTTGCTCGGCACGCCCGCCTTCTCGACGGCATCGACGGCCGCGCGGGCCTGGGCGTAGCTGTCATAAGCTCGGCTTACGGTCTTCATGTTCGTGTTCCTCTAGTC
>JABMNB010000744.1 GCA_013205335.1 Rhodospirillales bacterium | reverse complement strand
GGGCCTCGAAGGTCGCCGGGCGATTCTTCTCGATGAAGAAATGGCCGTACCAGGCCGGCCCGTAACCGAACAGGGGGACGCCCAGCAGCCACCACCAGTTCTGCGAGGCGACTGCCCAGCTGAGCAGCGCCGCGGAGGCGATGGTGCCGACATAGTGCACCGCGCGCGTTGACGGCTTCGCGTGCTCGCGCAGATAGAACGGCCAGAACTCGGCGTAGGTCCGGAAGCGTGAGGCCATCCGAAATCCTACCCCAAAGCGCCGGACTTTTTGAGGGCATCGATCTCGGCCTCGCTGAAGCCGGTCTCGCGCAGCACCTCGTCATTGTGCTGGCCGACTTCGGGCGGTGGGCCGGCGGTGCGTGGCGTGGCGAAGCCCAGGCGGATCGGCGTGTTCACGGTGCGCGGGATCGCGGGATTGGTCGTGTCGGCGAAGATGCCGGCATGTTCGGCCTGCTCGTCGACGATCACGTCGGCCAGCCGTCCGATCACCCCGAAGGGAATTCCGGTGCCGGACAGGCGCTTCTCCCACTCGGCATAGAGACGCGCGGCGAACACCGGCGCCAGCAGGTCGTGCAGTTCCTGGGCATGCTCGCGCCGCTCCGGCCGTCCGGCGAACCGCGCCTCGGCCATCAGGTCGGGCCGCTCGATGACGTCGCAGAAGGTGGTCCACAGCCGGTCGTCGCGAACCATCAGGAGCTGCAGCCAGCGATCGTCCGAGGTGCGGTAGAGGTTGGTCAGGGCATTGCGCGGCTTGTCCGGTGGCGGGCGCACCGGCAGCTGTGCGCCGATCAGAGCGCCGGCCGCCGTGGTGCCGTTGGCCCAGACGCCGTTGGCGTAGAGGGAGGTGCCGACCCAGCCGCCCTTGCCGGTCTGGTCGCGCCGCCGCAGTCCCATCAGGATGGCCGCCACCAGTGTCATCGCGGTGGCGCGGTCGCCCTGCGCCGGCAGTGAGACGCCCGGCGGCCCGCCGTCGTAGCGTGCTGCATCGAGGATGCCGGAGCGGCCGAAATAGGCGGTGATGTCGAAGCCCGGCCGGTCGCGGTCGGGGCCGGTCTCGCCGTAGCCGGTGAGCGAGCAGTAGATGAGGCGCGGGTTGATAGGCTCGATGTCTTCCCAGCGCAGCCGCAGCCGCTCGCGCGCCGGCGGCGGGAAGTTGACGATCATCACGTCGGCGCGTTTCAGCAGCCGCTCGAGGATGGTGCGGGCGCCGTCGGTCTTGAGGTCGAGCGCCAGCGAGCGCTTGTGGCGGCCGTCGAGCTGCCACGGGAAATTCCGGTCGCTCTGCGGGTAGCCGGCGTTGCGGAAGCTGTTGCGATGCGGGTCGCCGTCGACCGGTGGCTCGATCTTGATCACGTCGGCGCCGAAATCGCCCAGCGCCGCGGCGGCTGCGGGCGCGGCGATGAAGGAACTGATGTCGAGGACGGTGAGGCCGGCGAGCGGCAGCGGTTCGTCCGGCGTCATCGAAGCGCACCGCTCGCCTTGAGGGCCGCCACTTCCTGCGCGCTGACCCCTGCCTCGCGCAGCACCTGCTCGCTGTGCTCGCCGAGCTCCGGCGCGGGATGCGCGATGCGCTGGCTGGCGAAGCCGAGGCGGATCGGATCGGCCAGGGTGCGCGGCATGTCGGGGATCGCCGTGTCGACCACGGCCCCGCAGGCCACCGCCTGCGGATCGTCGGGCACGTCCTGCGGGCGGCTGATGACGCCGAAGGTGACGCTGTGCGCCGCCAGCGCCTCGCGCCAATGCTCGTAGGGCTCCGTGGCGAAGATGTCGCTGAGGATGCCGGCAAGTTCGCCGGCACGGGCGCGACGCTCGGGCTCGGTGGCGAATCGCGGATCATCGATCAGGGAGTCCAGCCCCATCGCCCGGCAGAGCGGCGCCCACAGCTTGTCGACGCGCACGATGGTGAGTTGCAGCCAGCGGTCGTCGGCCGTGCGGTAGATGTTGCCCAGCGCCGACCGTGGCCGGTCGGGCGGCGGCCGGTGCGGCAGGAAGGCGCCGACGAGGGCTGCCTGGGCGATCACGCCGCACGACCAGAGGCCGTTTCCGAGCAGCGACGTGCCGACCCAGGAACCTTCGCCGGTCTTCATGCGGTGGATGAGCGCCATGAGGATGGACGAGACGAGCGCCATCGCCGTGGCGCGGTCGCCCTGCGCGGGTCCGGGCACGCCCGGCGGCCCGCCTTCGTAGCGCTGCGCATCGAGCAGGCCCGAACGGGCGAAGTAGGCGGTCGCGTCGAAGCCGGGCCGGTCGCGATCGGG
>JABMNB010000743.1 GCA_013205335.1 Rhodospirillales bacterium | reverse complement strand
GTGCTCGAGATCGGCACCGGCTCGGGCTACCAGGCCGCCGTGCTGGCCCGGCTGGCGCGCCGCGTGTACTCGGTCGAGCGCTTCAAGCCCCTGTCCAAGGAGGCCGAGCGCCTGCTGCTCGACCTCGGCATCTACAACGTCGTGGTCGACATCAACGACGGCAGCAAGGGCTGGCCGGGCCAGGCGCCGTTCGATCGCATCATCGTCACCGCCGCCGCCGAGGAACGTCCGCAGGCGCTGATCGACCAGCTCGCGGTGGGCGGCATCCTGATCGTGCCCGTGGGCCGCGATCCCACCTCCCAGGTGGTCGAGCGCATCGTGAAGAACGAGAACGGCCTGCAGCGCGACACGCTGATGCCGGTGCGGTTCGTGCCCCTGGTCGCGGGGCCGTTGCCGGTGCTGGGACAGGGGTAGGTAGCTTTCTCCTCGTTCGGGGAGGCCGCGAAGAGGGGGCCCTTGGAGGCGGTGTTTCGCCAACCTGTCCATCCTGAACCGTGCGGCACTCCGCTGACGCGGAGCGTCCTTCCCGCCGGAATCGCAATCAAGTACAATGAAGCCATGAAAAGAGCCCCTCGCTTCCCCTCGCGATGGGCCGGCCGGATGCACACGCTGGGTACAATGGCGGTGCTGTCGGTCGCGCTCGGCGCCTGCAACACCGTCATGGGTGCCCGCGAGGGCACCATGGAATATCCCGGGTCCGCCGCCGGCCCCAACGCCGTTCCCGTCTATGTCGTGAAAGACAAGGACACGGTCGATGGCCTGTCGCGCCGTTACGGCGTGTCGTCGCAGACCATCATCGATCGCAACAACCTCAAGGCGCCCTACACGCTTAAGCCCGGCCAGTCGCTCAACATGCCGGGTGCCCGCTTCGTGCAGGACAGCTACGGCGAGGCCACCAGCCAGCAGACCGCCGCCGCCAATCCCAACGCACCCTCCTCGGTGAAGCGCGAGGGCCTGGCGCCGCCGCCCGGTGCGCAGGGCGAGGCTCCGCGCTCCGCCGCGCCCGCCGGCGAGCCCACGCCGCTGGGCAAATCCGTCAGCGTGCCGGCCACGCCGCCGCCACGCATGAGCTGGCCGGTGAACGGCAAGGTCGTGTCGAGCTATGGCACGTCGGGCGGCCAGAAGAACGACGGCATCGACATCGCCGCGGCCAAGGGCGCGCCCGTGAAGGCCGCCGATGGCGGCAAGGTCGTCTATGCCGGCGGCGAGGTCGCCAAGATGGGCAATCTGCTGCTGATCGAGCATCCGGGCGGCTACATCACGGCGTACGGCAACAACGAAGAGCTGCTCGTGAAGAAAGGCGACACGGTCAAGAAGGGCCAGACCATCGCCAAGGTCGGCAATTCAGGCGGCTCGGCCAACCCGCAACTCCACTTCGAGGTCCGCCGCGCCGGCAAGACCATCGACCCGACGACGGTGCTGCCGGCGCAGTGACGGGCGACGCTCGCCGTCCCGTGCGCATCCCCCTCACCTAACCTCTCCCGCTATCGGGGGCGAGGAACATGATTACGAAGCTCCTCTCCCCCGATAGGGGGAGAGGCAGGGTGAGGGAGCTACTCGAAGACCTCGCCCCTACACGATCTTGCCGTTCATCTGATACTCGCCCTTGCGGTCCTCGATCTCGAGGACCCAGAGGTCGGGATCGCGGGCGACCTGGCGGGCGATGTAGGCGTCGGCCTCGGCCTCGGCGACCGGCGCAGGGCCGGTGCCGCGGCTCCAGGAAGGTTCGTCGTCGAGTGTGCTGGTCTGGGTGAAGACGGTCACGCCCGCCTCGAAGCGGTTGATCTTCAGCAGCACCGTGCCGACGTCGGGATCGCCGCGCCGAACGACCGCGGCCGGAATGAAGGCGCGATCGCACAGCCTGATCTGCGCGCTGACCCACAGCCCGGTCGTAAGACCCATCACCATCCGCGCATCCTCGCTCCGTGAGGGGCCCTTATCCGCCGAACGCCCTCACCCGTCGAGCGTCCTCATCCGCCGAGCGCATCATCCAGCCCGGAGAACACCGCCCGCGCGCCACGCCAGTGATAGCGCACGCAGGGAAAGGGCAGCGCCGCGAGCGTATCGTCCTCCTCGCCGGGCAGGTCCGCCGGCGCGACCAGGATGGGCTTCACCTCGCTGCCCCGGCGTGCGGCGGCCAGCGACAGGGATCCGACGGCCAGCGCCACCTCTTCCGGCTGGCCATCGGCCACCAGCGCGAACAGGGGTCGCGGCCCCTCCGGACCGATCGAGAAGAGATCCGTCGTGCCGCCGAAGACGCCGCGTTTGGTGAGCTCCTC
>JABMNB010000742.1 GCA_013205335.1 Rhodospirillales bacterium | reverse complement strand
GAATAGAACTTGGCGCCGGCGTTGTAGAGCGCGCCCGGCCCCTGGTCGCCCTTGTCCGGCTGGTAAGGCGCCGCGGTCGAGATCAGGGCCAGCGTGCTGTCCTTCAGCGGCTTCTTCAGCGGCTGGAAAGGCGCGTCGACATAGTGGGCCCACCGGTAGGGATTCTCGTAGCCCAGCGCGAGGTAATACTCGCGGGTGCGGCGCATGTATTCGAGGGGTGTATCGAAATCAGGCGCGAAATCCATGGTGTCGGTCATGCCGGAAAGTTGAGCGCTGGCGCCCGCGAAGTCAAACGAGCAGACGGCGGTGTTCGCATGACGATATGTTGGCCCGGGAAGGCAAAGGGGGCTAACGCCGGGCCGGCGGGCCACGAAAGCTGACGGCGATGTAACCGCCCGGCCATAGTGCGGCCCAACTCCCCCGCGCTATATATGATGTGAAGGCAGGCAGGCGGGGGAGCGCATCGCATGGCGATCAGACGGCGCAGCGTATTGGCGGGCGGCGCGGCCCTTTGGGTCGGCGCGCCGGCGATTCTGCGGGCCCAGACACCCCCGGCGAAGGTCAATGTCAGCCACGGCTTCGCCATGCACGGCGAGCCCAGGTACAAGGCCGATTCCGGGCCTCCCGACTATCTCAATCCGAACGCACCCAAGGGCGGCAGCGTCCGGCTGGGCGCCCGCGGCACCTTCGATTCCCTGCATCCCTTCATCGTGAAAAGCGTGCCGGCGGCCGGCATCACCCAGATCTGGGACACGCTCTGCTGGAACTCGCGCGACGAGGCCTCGACCGAGTACGGCCTTATCGCCGAGACGATCGAGTGGCCGGACGACCGGTCCTGGGTCGCCTTCAACCTGAGGCCGCAGGCCCGCTGGCATGACGGCAGCCCGATCACGGTCGAGGACGTCATCTTCAGCCTCGACATCCTGAAGGCCAAGGGCGCGCCCAACTACGCCTTTTATTACCACGACGTCCTGAAGGCGGAGAAAGTCGGCGACCGCAAGGTGCTGTTCACCTTTCGCGGCGACACCAACAGGGAGCTGCCGCTGATCGTCGGCCAGCTTCCCATTCTGCCCTCCAAGTGGTGGGCGGACCGCGACTTCGAGAAGGTGTCGCTCGAGGTCCCGCTCGGCAGCGGCCCCTACAAGGTCGATTCCTTCGACGTCGGACGCTCCATCGCCTACCGCCGCGTTCCCGACTGGTGGGCGAAGGATCTCTGGATGAACCGCGGGCGCAACAATTTCGACGTGCTCCGCTACGAGTACTATCGCGACGTAACCGTTCAGTTCGAGGCCTTCAAGGCCGGCGATCTCGACGTCCGGCAGGAAAACATCGCGCGCAACTGGGCCACGGCCTACGACATTCCCGCGGTGCGCGACGGCCGCATCCAGCGCACCGAAATCCCGCACGAACTGCCGACCGGCATGCAGTGCTTCGCCTTCAACACCCGCCGCGACTATTTCAAGGACAAGCGCGTGCGCGAGGCGATCGGCACGATGTTCGACTTCGCCTGGGCGAACAAGAATCTGTTCTACGGGATGTACAAGCGGAACGTATCGTTCTTCGGCAATTCCGAGCTCGCCTCCTCCGGCCTGCCGACCGCCGCCGAGTTGAAGTACCTCGAGCCGCTGCGCGGCAAGATCCCCGAGGAGGTCTTCACCAAGGAGTTCACGCTTCCCGAATCCGACGGCACCGGCAACGTGCGCGATCTCGCGCGGCGTGCGCTGTCGCTGCTCAAGGAAGCGGGCTGGGAGATCAAGGACGGCAAGATGACGGAGACGAAGACGGGCAGGAAGCTCGCCTTCGAGATGCTCCTGAACGACGCCAGCTTCGAGCGCGTCGTGCTGCCCTACAAGCAGAACCTCGAGCGCATCGGCATCGACATGACCGTCCGCACGGTCGACACCGCGCAGTTCAAGCGCCGCGAGGACGAGTTCGACTACGACATGATGGTCGAGGGCTTCGGCCAGTCGCTGTCGCCGGGCAACGAGCAGCGCGACTTCTGGGGCTCGAAGGCGGCCGTCACGCCGGGCAGCCGCAACTCGCTGGGCGTCAAGGATGCGGCCATCGATTCGCTGATCGACACGCTGATCGCGGCCCCCGACCGCGAAAACCTGATCGCCGTCACCAGGGCGCTCGACCGCGTGCTGCTGTGGAGCAACTTCGTGGTGCCCAACTGGCACAACAACAAGGTATTCGTCGCCTACTGGAACCGCTTCGCACGCCCGGAAAAGAGCGCCCGCTATGCGCCGTTCGCCTTCGACACCTGGTGGATCGACGAAGCCAGGGACCGCGCCTTGCAGCGCGAAAGGAAGTAGGCGGCCGGCCGCTCCATGATCGCCTATATCCTGCGACGTCTCATGCTGGTAGTGCCGACCCTGTTCGGCATCATGGTTGTCAACTTCTTCATCATCCAGGCCGCCCCCGGCGGCCCGGTCGAGCAGATGATGGCGCAGATACAAGGGACGTCGGTCGACGCCACGGAGCGGTTCTCGGGCAGTTCGAGCGGCGGGGAGACGCTGCGCAAATCGGCGGCGGATTCGTCGGACGGTTCCGGCGCCTATCGCGGCGCCCGCGGCCTCCCCCGCGAACTGATCGAGCGCATCGAGAAGATGTACGGCTTCGACAAGCCGCTCGGCGAGCGCTTCGTGCTGATGATGAAGAACTATCTGGTCTTCGATTTCGGCGAGAGCTTCTTTCGCAACAGGCGCGTCGTCGATCTCATCATCGACAAGATGCCGGTGTCGATCTCGCTCGGTCTCTGGACGACGCTGCTGATCTATTTCGTGTCGATTCCGCTCGGCATCGCCAAGGCCGTCCGCGACGGATCGCGCTTCGACGTGTCGACCTCGACGACCCTCATCGTGCTCAACGCCATCCCGGGCTTCCTGTTCGCGCTCCTGCTGGTCGTTCTTTTCGCCGGCGGCGGCTACTTCAAGTGGTTCCCCCTGCGCGGCCTCGTCTCCGACGACTGGAGTTCGCTCGGGCCCATCGACAAGGTGCTCGACTATTTCTGGCACATGGCACTGCCGATCGGCGCGATGGTGATCGGCGGCTTCGCCACGCTCACTTTCCTCACCAAGAACTCCTTCCTCGAGGAGATCCACAAGCAGTACGTGCTGACCGCCCGCGCCAAGGGCCTGGTCGAGCGCCGCGTGCTGTATGGCCACGTCTTCCGCAATGCCATGCTGATCGTGATCGCGGGCTTTCCCGCCGCGTTCATCGGCGTGCTGTTCACCGGCTCGCTGCTGATCGAGGTGATCTTCTCGCTCGACGGCATCGGCCTGCTGGGCTTCGAGGCGGCTCTGAACCGCGACTATCCCGTCATGTTCGGCACGCTCTACTTCTTCGGCCTGATCGGACTCGTCATGGGGATCCTGGGCGACATCATGTACACGGTGGTCGATCCGCGGATCGATTTCGAGGCGCGCGGCTGATGAACCCGATGAACCGGCGCCGGCTCGCGGCCTTCCGCTCCAGCAAGCGCGGCATGATCTCGCTGGCGATCTTCGGCGTGCTGTTCTTCGTCTCGCTGTTCGCCGAGCTGCTGGCCAACAACAAGCCGATCCTCATCCGCTATGACGGCGGTTTCTACTCGCCGATGATCCGGGACTATCCCGAGACGACCTTCGGCGGCGATTTCCCGACCAACACCGTCTATTCCGACCCGGAAGTGCAGAAGCTGATCGAGGAAAAAGGCTGGATCGTCTGGCCGCTGATTCCCTACAGCTTCGATACCGTCCTGAAGGGCGAGGGCCGCACCACGCTGCAGCCGCCCTCCCGGCAGCACTGGCTGGGCACCGACGACAGCGGCCGCGACGTGCTGGCGCGCCTCATCTACGGCTTCCGCATTTCCGTCCTGTTCGGGCTCGCGCTCACCGTCGCCAGCACGGTGATCGGCATAGGCGCCGGCGCCGTGCAGGGCTATTTCGGCGGCGTGGTCGACCTGCTGATGCAGCGCTTCCTCGAGATCTGGTCGAGCATGCCGACCCTCTACCTGCTGATCATCCTGGCGAGTTTCATACAGCCGGGCTTCTGGGTCCTGCTGGGCATCATGCTGCTGTTCAGCTGGATGTCCCTGGTCGGCCTGGTGCGGGCGGAATTCCTGCGCGGCCGCAACTTCGACTATGTCCGGGCGGCCCGGGCGCTGGGTATGATGGATGCGCGCATCATGTTCCGGCACATCCTCCCCAATGCCATGACGGCCAGCCTGACCTTCCTGCCCTTCATCCTGGCGGGTTCGGTGACGACGCTGACCTCGCTCGACTTCCTGGGATTCGGCCTGCCGGTGGGCTCGCCCTCGCTCGGCGAACTGCTGCTGCAGGGCAAGAACAACCTCACCGCCCCGTGGCTGGCCTTCACCGGCTTCTTCGTGATCGCGCTCATGCTGTCGCTGCTGGTCTTCATCGGTGAGGCCGTGCGCGACGCCTTCAACCCGCGCAAGGTGCTGGCGTGAACGATCCCGTCCTGCTCGAGGTCAAGGACCTCTCCGTGACCTTCGGCGCGGGCGACAAGGCCGTGCGAGCCGTGCGCGGCGTCAGCTTCGACATCAAGCGCGGCGAGACCGTCGCGCTGGTTGGAGAATCCGGCTCCGGCAAGTCGGTGACGGCGCTCTCGGTGCTGCAGCTGCTGCCCTATCCGGCGGCCAGCCATCCGACCGGCAGCATCCGCTTCCAGGGCAAGGAACTGGTCGGCGCCTCGACGCGGGAACTCCTGTCGGTACGCGGCAACCGCATCTCGATGATCTTCCAGGAGCCGATGACGTCGCTCAACCCGCTGCACACGATCGAGCGGCAGGTCAACGAGGTCCTGATCCTGCACAAGGGCCTGTCGCGCGAAGCCGCCCGCAAGCGCACGCTCGAACTTCTCGAACAGGTCGGCATTCCCGAGGCGGCCAAGCGCCTCGATGCCTATCCGCACCAGCTCTCGGGCGGCCAGCGCCAGCGCGTGATGATCGCCATGGCGCTCGCCAACGAGCCCGACCTGCTGATCGCCGACGAACCGACCACCGCCGTCGATGTCACCATT
>JABMNB010000080.1 GCA_013205335.1 Rhodospirillales bacterium | reverse complement strand
GAAAGCCTTTTGTCCGCATCGAAGAAGCCGAACTGCGCCATCATCGCCCTCGCCGAACCATCTCGTCAGCTACGAGACTCGCACACGTCAGTCAGCGGCGCTATTATTCGAGGTGCCCCAAACCCTTCGGCTTGTTCGGCGGCGGAGCACCATCCAGAGCGCGGACTAATTCGAGGCGTCGGTTGAACAGGCGCTGGCCCAGCGGCATGCCGACGGCGCCATCGACCGTCTGCGGATTCTGGCTGAAGTATTCGAGGTTCTGGCAGAAGTCGAAGACGTAGAAGAATTCCTTGTGCTGGCCGGGACCGAACAGATCGGGAGAGAGGCGCGTGCCGCGGCCGATCATCTGCCAGAACTTGGTGCGCGAGCGCACCAGCTTGAAGAACACGAGATTCGCCACTTCCGGCACGTCGATGCCGGTATCCAGCATGTCGACGGAAATCGCGATGTGCGGCGCGCTTTCGGCCTTGGAGAAATCGTCGATCAGGCTTTGGGCATAGTCCGTCTGGAAGTCGATCACCCGCGCGAGGGCGCCCTTGAGGTGCGGATAGCTGGCGTCGAAGCGCTCGGCGATGAAGGCCGCATGATTGTGGTTCTTGGCGAAGACGATGGTCTTGGCCAGCCGGTCGCCGCCCGCGACCTTCTGGCCGCGCGTCATCAAGTGCTCCAGCACCTTGTCGACGGTATCGGCGTTGAACAGCCACTTGTTCAGCTCGACCGCCTCGACTCGGTCGCGCTCGCCGCCGCCTTCCTCCCACTCGATCTCGTCCCAGGCTTCCTGCTCGTCGGGTGAGAGGTCGTCATAGCGGATACCTTCGCGCTGGAAGCGCAGCGGCACCGAGACGGCACGCATCGGCACGAGGAAGCCGTCGCGCACGGCCTCCTCCAACGGATAGGCGTCGGTCGGCACGCCATTCTCCAACTCGAACAGCCTGTAAGTGCTGCGCTCGACCTCCTCGCGCGGCGTGGCCGTCAGGCCAACGAGCAGCGAATCGAAATACTCGAAGATCGCCTTGTACTTGCGAAAGACGGAGCGATGCGCCTCGTCGATGACGATCAGGTCGAAATGACCGGGTCCGAACCGGCGCTGGCCCTCCCGTCGCTCGTCGATCAGGCCCATCATGGTCGGATAGGTCGAGACGAAGACGCGGCCCTCGCCATAGCGATCCTCGATCAGGTTGACCGGCGGTAAATCGGGCAGATGCTTCTTGAAGGCGTTGGCTGCCTGTTTCACCAGGGCGACGCGATCCGCCAGGAACAGCACGCGCTTGGCCCAGTTGCAGCGCATCAGGAGATCGACGAGGGCGATCACGGTGCGCGTCTTGCCGGCGCCGGTCGCCATCACCACCAGCGCCTTGCGCTGATGGTCGCGCTCGAAGCTCTCACCGATGCGCCGGATCGCTCGCCACTGATAATAGCGCTCGACGATCACTTCATCGATTTTCGCCTCGGCCAATGACTTGCGCGAGGTGCGGCGCTGGATGGCCAGCTCCAGCTCGTCGCGCTTGAGAAATCCTTGGATGGGGCGTGGCGGATAGCGCGCATCGTCCCAGATCCAGTGCTCGTAGCCGTTGGTGTAGAAGATCAGCGGCCGGCGGCCATAGGCCTTCTCCAGGCAATCGGCATAGAGCTTGGCCTGCTGGCGGCCCTGGCCGGCATTTTTCCGCGTGCGTTTGGCCTCGACGACCGCCAGCGGCAGATTGTCGGCGCCCCACAGCACATAGTCGACGAACCCCTTGCCTTGGTTGTTGGGCATACCCTCGACGGGATACTCGCGGTCGCGCGCCTGTTCGAGTGCCCAGCCGGCCTCTCTCAACAGAAGATCGATGAAGAAATCGCGGGTCTCGGCCTCGGAGTAATCATGGTCGTCCGGGCGCGACTCGTTCGCGGCCTTTGCCTTCGCGAATTCCTCGCGCAGGCGCGCCAGTTCGGCATCGGTTGATTGGCGCGCTTCTTCGGCCGTCAGCCGCGCCTGCCGCTCGGCTTCGAGATCGGCGGCGAGCTTCTGCAGATGGGCCAGGGTCTGGGGGGCAATTGCAGCCTTCGCCGCCAACGCCGGATCGTAGGCGAGAGGCGACGGCGGCTTGGCCGTGCGCGCATAGTTGCGCGCCAACCAGTAGCCGACGTGGAACAGTTCCTTGACGGCGGTCAGGGCATCGACGGGTTTGACCGGACGGCCGCCATGCACCGCCGCGTTGCCGACGCTCACGATGAGGCGCGCCTTGGCGAAGATCGTCGGCCTCAGCAAGTCCTTGAATGTTGGCTCGTGGAGCAGTGCTCCCAGATTGTCCGAGTAGGGCTTCTTCAGCGTCTTGTCGTGGCGGTAAAGCCAGTCGACGGTCAGCTCCAGCGCTCGGCGGGCGTGAAAGCACGCAGCGCGCGGATCGCTCTGAATGGAAGACTCCGCCCGGTGCCCGGCTTCGGCGAGGTCGGGCCATTCGGCCTGCAGGAAGGCGAAGTTGGTCATGAAGGTTGGATCGATTGCGCGGCATAGCGTGCGAAATTGCAACCGCAATCGCCGGGGATCGCCCTGATCCCGACGCCGATTTGCAATCGATTGCAAATCACGGGGACAAATTGTCCTTTGTTTTCAATGTGTTGGAAAATCAGACCGGCGGCCGATTGCAACAATTGCAATTCAAGTTGCAATAGGGGGCGCCGCTCCGGGATACCAGCGCGCGGCCTTGGTCGTGCCGACCATATGGACCTTGCCGTCGGCCCGCAGCTCCCGCAGCAGCGCCTGAATCTGGCCACGCGGCAAGGCCGGGAGGACTTGCATCAGCTCTTCCATACGCGCGCCTGCGCTCGAATTGTCCTCGACATGCTTGAGCAGCAGCGCCTTGTTCGTCTCCCTGTCGAGCCCCCTTCTTCGTGTGTAGGCGCCCTTGGATCCGATCGCGGCGTAGAGACTGCGTGACAGAATGTACTTGGTCCCCCTGCCGCGCCCTACCGTCTCGACGACGCCGGCTTCTATCAACTGCGGTACCCGGACCCGGAGGGACTCAGGCAGGGCAAGATCGCGCTGCAGGTGGTCCAGCACGAGAAAGTCCGCCGTCGAGAACGATTTGAGCTTCGCCTCGCCCAGCCGTTCCATGAAGCGCACGAGGTCCGGGTTCTTGACCGCGCCTTCCAGCGTCAGCCGAACTTCATGCGCCGATGTCCCGGCGAAGCTCGGCAACGGCTTTCCCTGCCGTATTGCGCTTTCGACGATCAGGTTCATACCCTGGCCGGATCGCTCGATCAGGCCGCATCGTGCCAGCGCCTCAGCGAGACGCCGGTTCCTGGGATTCTGCTGGTCGTAGATATTCTCGGGCGTGATGCCCGCCGGCAGGCCACCGGGGCTGACGATTTCCAAGCGTTGCGAATACTGCCGAATGAACACCGAACCGCCCAGCCTGTAGTCGCGATGGGCAAGCGCATTCAGCAGCGCTTCACGAACCGCGACCTCGTCGAATGTCGGCAAGTCGAGCCTGAAGAGGCCGTCCTGATAGCTCTGACGCTCGTTGCGCAGGTTGATCTTCGCCCAGATCTGCTCCTGCCACAGGAAGAAGCCTTCGCGGTATTCGACGCGGTCCGCGGCGGGGCCGGAGGCCTCCGAGGAACGATACTCGAAGACGACCTCTGCCTGCGCCAACCATCGGGACAAGGCGCCGGCCGTGCCCAACAGGATCAAGGCGGCGTAAGTCACCCCGCCGTCGACAAGAAGCTCGGCGCTATTGAGCGTTTCCGGATCAGACCAACCGGCCTTGCGGGGGTCTTGCGTCTTCCTCGCCCACCGTTCGCGGAACGACGCAATCGCCACCGGCGAGAGGTCGCCGATCCCGGCGCCGGAACAGACTTCAGCAGAAAAATCGGGGCCCGTTTCGGCGAATATTGCCCTGAGTTCGGAGTCGCCGAGCGCGGTCAGGTCGTCACCGGCGCGCTTGAGATACCGACCGTTGATGTTCCAGGCAGTGCCCGGCAACCGACCCGGTACATGAACGATCAGGATCCGCCCTTCCGGCACGATCAGTTCTTCGACGGGGATCCGATGCCGCAACCGATCATGCAGGCCTGCTTCCGTCCGGCCAGGTTCGCCGAAGGCCGTCGTGCTGACGATGCGGCGTGGCCGGCGATCGGTGACGCCGAAAATGATCTTGCCGCCGCCCTCGTTGGCGAGAGCGACGCAGTAGTCGACCAACTTGTCGAAATGGAAGTTGTTCTTTGCTTCCTTAAATTCGAGGCGCGTGCCTTCAGGCTCGGATAGCCAATGGCGAAGTTGCTCACGAGTCGTCGGCATATTGGCTACAACTCGCCCCGAAAGGCGCGATCTTGCAGTGACGCAAAAAGACCGTCGAGCGCCGCGCAAGAGGCATGATGAGAGGCTTTCAGTTTCTCGATCGCTCCTATGCGGCGAGCAAAAGTGCGCTGAAGATCGATAGGAGGAAGTGGGATGATCGCTTCGTTGAGCGAGCCGACGTTTAAGTGCTTTTGCACTTGGCCACGTTGCTTAGAAAGCACGAGATCACGCCCACCCGCTGAGTTAAAGAACGTGCATAGAAACGTCGGATCTCCCAATTCGTTCTGGGGACTTGCTATGAGCAAATCGATCGCATTCACGCCGTCTAGCTCCGAGGGCACTACGGCCGCTGTCCCTGGCTGTCCAGTGCGAACAATAACGACGTCATTAGTACGGAGTTTCGTCTTGGCAAGTTTTGTGTCGTTGTCCGATTGAGAAAAGTAAACGAGATCCTCTAGCACAATCTTGCCCGGCTTGATGTTAAGTGAGCGCAGAGCCGGAACGCCGTTGGGAACATAGTAGGACGCGGGCTTAACCACGATCCCCACAGTAACTCGATCACAAATCTCACTGAATGCCACTGCTGGCCATCCCGCGGGATTCGTTACTGGACTGCCAAACATGTCAAGAAAGACAGACTGTGTGAGAGCATCAAGTTGGGCAAGCGCAGCCCGGCGCCTAGCGCGGAGCGCGTCTGCCTTGTCGAGGATTGTCGCGATTCGCCGCTGCTCAACGAGAGGGGGTAGTGGAATCTCCAGCCTCAAGCACCTATCGACATTTAGATTTGAAATGTTCGTGGTCTGCTGCCCGAAGCTTCTTACGATCGTTTGAACGCGATCCGATGCGAACCACCGATACAAGTATCGAGGATCGACCTTGCTCATGTCAGGTCGAAGCGCCGATATGAAGCCTCCAAAAGTAGACTGCCAAGGAAGTTCAGGCACCCAGCAGCACTTCCCGACCAAATTCCAACTATTTGCGCTGGAGACTAGTACGTCACCAGGCTGGAGATACTGATCTCGCCGCTTGACGAAAAATGCGGAGACTCCCCAAACGTCCGACAAGTCGAGCTTGGCTTGGACATTCTTAGTTCGCATACACGCCACAGAGTTCGGCGATCCGACCGGAACAACGTCCTCTGGCTTGAATGTGATCCCTCTAATGAATGTGGCTACATCATTCAATGTCGTCGACATTCCGCCACTCATCTCAATAGCGCCTCGAGTTCTTTCGTCTCTTGATGAAGTTCCTCTTCCAACTTTGCGAGGATCGCGAGAATTTCTCTCGGTGTCCGGTGCTCGATCTGTTCGTGAACGACTTCCCTGTAACGGTTGAGCGATAGATCATAGCCCTGCGCCGCAATGTCAGCCTTCGGCACGCAAAAACTTTGTGCAGTGCGGGGACGCGTGCGCTCGCTACTGGTTCTCGCAGCCCAGCGTGTCAATATGTCGGGCAGGTTGTTCTTCAAATGCTCCTCATCACTCAGAGCAACCTGCGGAATCGGGCCGAGCTTTTCGTCGGGCAAGAGTGGCGTACGCTTGTCGTCGAGCGACCAGCCGTCCGAGGCCATGTCGTAGAACCAGACATAGTCGGTGCCACCCGAGTTGGTCTTTGTGAAGAGGAGGATGGCGGTCGAGACACCGGCGTAGGGTTTGAAGACACCAGCCGGCAGCGAGATCATAGCGTCGAGCTTCTGATCCTCGACCAGCAGGCGACGCAGTTCCTTGTGAACCTTGCTGGAGCCGAATAGGACGCCATCGGGGACGATCACGGCGGCACGCCCGCCGGGTTTGAGCAGGCGCAAGAACAGGGCGAGAAACAGCAGTTCAGTTTTTCTAGTCTTCACCATCGCCAAGAGATCCTTGGCGACGGAGTCATGATCGAGTGACCCGGCAAACGGTGGATTGGCGAGCACGAGGGTGTATTTCTCTTCCTCGCCAGCGTGATCTTGCGAAAGAGAGTCACGGTAGACGATGTTCGGCGCATCGACGCCGTGCAGCAGTATGTTCATACTGCCGATGCGCAGCATGGTGGCGTCGAAGTCGAAGCCGTTGAACAGGCTTTTGTGAAAGTGCTCGCGCAGCTTCGGATCGCGCAGCGCCTCGGGGTGCCGTTCGCGCAGGTACTCGCCGGCCGCGACCAGGAAGCCCGCGGTGCCGCAGGCGGGATCGCAGATGGTGTCCTGCGGCGTCGGCGCGGTCAGCTCGACCATCAGGCGGATGATGTGGCGGGGGGTGCGGAACTGGCCGTTCTGGCCGGCGCTGGCGATCTTGCCCAGCATGTATTCGTAGAGGTCGCCCTTGGTGTCGCGTTCCTCCAGCGGCAACTGGCCGATCAGGTCGACGACGCGGGCGAGCAGCGCCGGGGTCGGGATGGTGAAGCGCGCGCCTTCCATGTGGCGGGCATAGGTCGAGCCTTCGCCGCCCAGCGTGCGCAGGAAGGGAAAGACGTGCTCACCGACGATCGCATACATCTCGGCCGGCGCCTTGTGGGCGAAGCGGGACCAGCGCAGGTCCTCGAAGGGCATTCCCTTCGGGTCCTTGCCTTCGGGAATGATGCGGCGCTCCATGGGTCGCTTCAGGGTGCGAGCCTTGGCCTCCTCGGCGATATGCAGGTCGTCGAGCCGTTTGATGAAGAGCAGATAAGTAATCTGCTCGATGACTTCGAGCGGATTGGAGATGCCACCCGACCAGAAGGCGTTCCAGATCGTGTCGACCTTGTTGCGGATGTCCCCGGTCAGCATGCGTTACGCTCCTCGCTCTCGTGAGGCGGGATACTAAGGCGGGGCGTTGCCGGGCCGGAAGCGCCAATGCAAGCCGCTCCACCGGCGAACTCACTACAAAGTTCCAGAAGCTAGCCCCCCGCCGCCCCTTCGGGGGCACCTCTATGGACTGGCGAACGAGAACGAGGCGATGCCTTCGCCCGGGCCGCCTTCATCACAACGAATACCACGTCGCCCGCGCCTTGCCGTGCCGGCGCACACGTCCCGCCGACACCAGTTCGCGCAGCCGCACCTTGAGCGTGTTGCGATTGGCGCCGGTGAGCGCGGCGAGCTGCGCGATGGTCAGGCGTTCCTGCGCGCGGAGCGCGTCGAG
>JABMNB010000741.1 GCA_013205335.1 Rhodospirillales bacterium | reverse complement strand
TCCTTTTCCAGTTCGTCGAAATTCTTCGTGCAGGTCGGGCACCAGGTCAGGACCTTCGAGGCACCCGACTGGCCGAAGCGCTGGAAGGTGCGATGGCCCATGCGCTCGTAGGTCGGCAGGTCGGCTTCCTGGAACTGGTAGACACCGCAGCAATGGGCAGTGCCGCCGACCACGTCGAAGTCGAGGTTCAGCGCATCGAGGATGTCCATGACGTTGAGCACGATGTGCGGCGTGCGCAGCACGTTGCAGCCGGTATAGAACAGCACGTCGGCGGTCCGCCGCTCGGCCGGCGCCAGGATCTTCTTCAGCGTCTCGGACGGAAGCTGCATGCTGGCGAGCAGCCGGACGGCCTGCGCCATGTGGCGGAAGCGGCTGGCGGCGTTGGCCGCCCCTTCCTGCACCGGCCGCACCGCCTGCAGCGACTTCATCCTGGCGATGGTGACCCACTGGCGGACGTTGATGCCCTCGGGACAGGCGGCGGTGCACTGTGCGCTGCCGTCACAGGCGCCGAGCCAGCTGTCGAGCAGGGGCGCCGCGGCGCCGCCCTCGCGCGTGAGAGATACGAGTTCACCGACGCGCTGCACGGCCGCGCTCGCGTCGAGCCCGCTCTCGCGCGCGGTCGGACAGGCCTCGAAGCACTTGCCGCAGCCCGTACAGCGATCGGCCGCCTCGGCGACCAATGCTTCCAGCCTGTCGGCATAGGCACTCATCAGCGTTGGCCGGCCCGCCGGTTGTAGTCGAGTTCCTCCATCGACGGCTTGAGGCCGACGGCGATGCGGTAGCTCCCAAGCTGGGAGACCTGGCTGAACGGCAGGGTGAGCGTGAACTCCTCCTGCGACTGGCCGCGCGGGTTGGCGCTCGACAGCTTGAAATCGGCGGTGAAGTCCTGGCCCTGGACGACCTGGCCGGAACTGCCGAGCACCCGCACGAAGTAGGGCACCCGGGTCTGGCCGGCGGCGACCGAGGGACCGGCACTGACCGCGACACGCATGATCAGGGTCACGTCCATCTGATTGCGCCGGAGCGTGCAGCTCGTGCCGACGCCGGCCAACGCCGCTTCATACTCGACGTCGCGCGGATCGCGGCCCGGCCCATCCCTGAAATGAGTCAGCCGGCCCGCGTCCTGAACCGTGAACGGCGCCGGACAGTAGGCCGTCGCCGTCTCTTCGGACTTGCCGCCACAAGCCGACAGCAGAAGCGCCAGCGCGACCGGCGCTGCGCGGAGATACATATTTGGGGTCATGCCAGGTTCTTGTGTGAGCCGTCGCAAAGCGGTTTCTTGGAGCTGTGCTTGCAGTCGCAGAGCCAGTAGTCGCCGGCCTTCTCGACCGAGTACTTCATCGGGGCGAGGCCGGTGCCCTTGTGGCTGCCGTCGCAAAACGGCTGGGCCTTGCTCAAGCCACAGGCGCACCACCAGTAGTCCTTGCCCGCCTCGAGAGACACCTTCGCAGGCACCCTGGCCGCGACAACCGGCTCGGTCATGTTGCTTTCCCCGTTGCGGCGGCTTTGTTACGGTGCCGCGCCAATCCGTACTGTACGGACTCTAGGCAATGGTCCGCAGGCCCGCAAGCGAGCGGGTCGTCATCCCGTCGAACGAATTTGATGATTGCCCCGAAGACGCCGCTCACGATCCTGCTCGCCAGCCCGCGCGGCTTCTGCGCCGGCGTCGACCGTGCCATCCAGATCGTCGAGCGTGCCCTCGAGCGCTACGGCCGGCCGGTCTATGTCCGGCACGAGATCGTGCACAATCGCTTCGTGGTCGAAAACCTCGAGGCGCAGGGCGCGATCTTCGTCGACGAACTCGACGAAGTGCCCGACGATCGCCCCGTCGTCTTTTCCGCGCACGGCGTGCCGAAATCGGTGCCGGCCGAGGCCGGGCGCCGCAACCTCCTCTATGTCGACGCGACCTGCCCGCTGGTCTCCAAGGTCCATCGCGAATCCGAGCGGCACCATGAATCGGGCCGCACCGTCGTGCTGATCGGCCATGCCGGCCACCCCGAGGTGATCGGGACGATGGGCCAGCTGCCCGACGGCGCGGTGATCCTGGTCGAGGACGCCGCGCAGGCCGAAACGCTCGAGGTGCCCGACCCGCAGCACCTGGCCTACGCCACGCAGACGACCTTGTCGGTCGACGACACGACCGGGATCGTCGCGGTGCTGCGCCGCCGCTTTCCGGCGATCCAGGGCCCCAAGGTGGAAGACATCTGCTATGCCACGACCAACCGTCAGGCGGCGGTCAAGGCGATCGCCGGACGCTGCGACGCGCTGGTGGTGATCGGTGCGCCCAACTCGTCGAACTCGATGCGGCTGGTCGAGGTCGCGGCAAACTACGGCTGCGCGAAGTCGCGCCTGGTCCAGCGCGCCGTCGACATGGACTGGGAGTGGCTGGGCGACGCGCGCCGCCTCGGAATCACGGCCGGCGCCTCGGCGCCCGAACTGCTGGTCGACGAGCTGATCGAGGCCTGCCGTGCGCGCTACGACGTCACCGTCGAGGAAGTGCGCACGACCGAGGAAAGCGTCGTGTTCAAGCTGCCGCGCGCGCTGGTTACCTGACGTGGCGGTCTACACGGAAGTCGGCGACACCGAGCTCGAAGCCTTTCTCGCCGAATACGACATCGGCCAGGCCGATTCCTTCAAGGGAATCGCCGAAGGCGTCGAAAACACCAACTACGTCCTGACCACGACCGGCGGTCCGACGGGTCCCGGCCAGTACATGGTCACGCTCTACGAGAAGCGGGTCGATCCGGGCGACCTGCCGTTCTTCCTGGGCCTCATGGACCATCTCGCCGACCGCGGGATCACCTGTCCCCGACCGATCCATGGCCGCGACGGCAAGGCATTGCGCACCCTGGCCGGCAAGCCGGCGGCGATCACAAGCTTCCTGCACGGCATGTGGCCGCGCCGCATGACGGTCGCGCATTGCGCGCCGGTCGGCGAGACGATGGCCGCCATGCACCTTGCCGGTCAGGACTTCGCGATCGGGCGCGCCAACGCCCTGTCGGTGGCCGGCTGGCGTCCCCTCTGGGAGGGCGCGCGCCGCCACATCGATGCGGCGCTTGATCGCGAGCTGGGCGCCGAGATCGAGTTCTTCGAGGCGAACTGGCCCCGCGACCTGCCGGCCGGCGTGATCCACGCCGACCTGTTCAACGACAACGTCTTCTTCCTGCAGGACAAGCTCTCGGGCGTGATCGACTTCTATTTCGCCTGCAACGACCTGCTGGCCTACGACGTCGCCATCTGCCTCAACGCCTGGTGCTTCGAGATCGACAATTCCTTCAACGCCACCAAGGCGCGCAACCTGCTGCAGGGCTATGAACGCGTGCGCCGGCTGAGCGAAGACGAAAAGCAGGCGCTGCCGTTGCTGGCGCGCGGCTCGGCCCTGCGCTTCCTGCTGACCCGGCTCTACGACTGGGTACACACGCCGCCCGATGCGCTGGTCAAGCGCAAGGACCCGCAGGAATATCTCGCCAGGCTGCGCTTCCATCGCAGCGCCACATCTCTTTCGGATTATGGATTGTGAACGAACACGCGAAGGTCGAGATCTTCACCGATGGCGCATGCAGCGGAAACCCCGGTCCGGGCGGCTGGGGCACCATCCTGCGCATGGGCGAGAAGGAACGCGAACTGTCCGGCGGCGATCGCGCGACGACCAACAACCGCATGGAGCTGATGGCGGCGATCCAGGGCCTCGAGGCGCTGAAGAGGCCCTGCCATGTCCGCCTCTTCACCGACAGCACGTACGTGAAGGACGGCGTCACCAAGTGGATCCACGGCTGGAAGAAGAACGGCTGGCGGACGTCGGACAAGAAGCCGGTGAAGAACGTCGAACTCTGGCAGCGCCTCGATGCCGCCCGCGCCGTCCATCAGGTCGAGTGGCACTGGGTGAAGGGCCATAGCGGCCACCCCGAGAACGAACGCGCCGACGCTCTCGCCCGCGCGGCGATCTCCTCGCTCAGGTCATAGAGTCTTTCCGAGTCCGATGGATTTACCGCCACCGACCTCATGCTGAGGAGCGCTCCGCAGGAG
>JABMNB010000740.1 GCA_013205335.1 Rhodospirillales bacterium | reverse complement strand
CCGCTCATCAAGCGCAGCTACGACGAGTCCTGACCGGTCGTCCATCGTGGACGGCCTGACGCGTGGACGAGAGCTTTCCCGGTGACGATCGAGAGGCTCCAACGGGCCGTTGAAAAAGCCGAGACCTGGCAAACAAACGAAACAAACGAAATAAACGAATCAAACGAAGCCAGAGTCGCACCCCTGAAGCAGGTATCCTGGTACCGTTGACGGGGCGATGCTGCCCGGTATTTCGCATGGGATGTGCTGGATAGCCGATCTCGGCGTCAGGTCCTCGTCAGCAGTTCCGTCGCGAGGGCCGTCCATTCCTCGCCCAGCGACTGCTGCGATACCGGCCGGCCGGCTTGTCGATACCAGTAGCCGGCGTTCGCGAGATCGCCTTCCTGGCGATGGAGATGGGCGTGCACGCTGTCGCAGTCCGGCTCGCCCTCGTGCGCCTGGACGCCTTCGTGGGCCCGCGCCCAGTCGCCGCGGCGCGCCCACCACAGGGCCTGCAGGGCGGGGCTGGCGCCGGCGGGCGGCGCGTCGGCCGTGACGCTGGCGGCGAAGGCGTCGAGGGCGGTCATGGCGGCTCCCGCTAGCGGCGCTTCAGCCGGAAGCGCAGCAGGTGGAGGCGGTGCGAGAAGAACCCCCAGGCGGAGAACTTGAGGTAGCGCTCGTAGTGCCGCGTCTGGTCCTTGCCGACCATGGCGATCGCCTCGGCCCGTCGCTCCTTGAGATTGGCCGCCCAGATTTCGCAGGTCCGGCCATAGTCGGTGCGGTCGTTGCGGAACCGCTCGACCTCGAAAATCCCGTTGGCGGCGGCGAGGATCTCCGGCAGGCGCGGCAGTTCGGATTCGGGAAAGATGTCCTCGATCAGCGGCCCGGTCGGGACTTTGTCGTCGGGATCGCCGTAGGCGATCGTCTGCAGGGTCATGCGGGCATCGGGCGCCAGAATGTCGCGGCAGCGGGTGAAGAAATGGCGATAGATCGCGGTCTTGGTCGCGGCATCGTCCTGCGGCTTGGTGAAGTGCTCGAACGCGCCGACCGAGATGATCGAGCCGTAGGGCTCGGCCGGCTGATGGTCGGCCCAGCTCTCGACGCGAATCTCGACGGGCGGCGAGCCGGCGTCGCGGAGGGCTGCGCGGGCGAGTTCGGCCTGCGCATCGCTCAGCGTCAGGCCGACGCCGCGCTCCAGTGGCGGCGCGCCCGGCGCGCGCGTGGCGACCGCCGCGCGCAACATGCCGCCCCAGCCGCAGCCGATGTCGAGCAGGCTCGTCGCGCGGTCGGCGCCGGCGTTGCGCAGATGCCATTCGATCTTGCGGCGCTGGGCATCGGCCAGAGGTCCGGTGTCGTTCTCGTCGCGCCACATCGCCGAGGAGTAGGTCATCGTCTCGTCGAGCCACAGGCGATAGAAATCGTTGCCTACGTCATAGTGCGAACGGATGGCCTCCGGCGATGCGCCGGCAGCCTCTGCATTTTGAGTCATCGGGTGGCCCTGGGTTTCATCGCCCCACCATAGTCCATTTGCGGGAGACTGCGGACCACCCGGTTTTTGCGACGTTTGACGATATTGCATCCGGGAAAAGTTTGTCTCAGAAATACCGCTCGATGCGACGCACGAGGCGGCACTTTATCGCGCTTTCCGTGCAAAAAATCGGGCATTTTCAGCAGGCAGGATTGCTCCCGCATGACGACGATGGATCAGCCGCAGGGCGTTGGACAGAAGGGCCGCTTTTACCTCACCAGGAACATCTGGGTGCCGCAGGAGCCCCTGGAGAAGCTCAATCTCAGGCTCTCGGACTGGATCCTGCGCAACATGCCCAAGCTGCCGCTGGCCGGTGAAGACGCGTTGAAGTCTTTTCCGGTGCTGGCCGAGCTCAGGAAGAGCCACGACAAGATCAAGGCCGACCTGGACTACCTGCTCAGCCACCATGAAGCGATCCCCACCCTGCACGAGGTCCATCCGCGGGATCTCTACGTGCCGGGCCGCTCGTGGCGGACGTTCATCCTGAAAATCTACGGCCACGAGATCACGGCGAACACGGCGGCGGTTCCCGACACGATGGCCGCCGTCAACCGCCTGCCGGGCGTTCACACCGCTCTGTTCAGCATCCTCGCCGGCCGCGCCGAGATCGAGCCGCATCGCGGATCCGCGGCGGGCGTGGTCCGCTTCCACTATCCGCTGATCGTGCCCGGCGAGCCGGAGAAGTGCTGGATCGAGATCGGCGGCCACCATTTCCACTGGGAAGAGGGCGTGCCCCTGGTGTTCGACGACACCCGCGAGCATTGGGTGAAGAACCAGACCGACGAAACGCGGGTCGTGCTGATCATCGACTTCAACGCCGACATGCCGTTCCCGGTGAACCTCTACACCGGCCTGCGCTACGAGATCGGGCGGCGGAGCGCCGAGGTCAAGGCGGTCTACGAACGCGCCGCCATCGGCGTGCCGCCGCGCAACGCGAGCAACGGCGCGGCATAACCTATAACCCGTCGTCCTGAGCGGAGCTGCACCCAGGGCGGCGCAGTCGAAGGACCTCTTTTCCGACGCACGACGTGTCGAAGCGAAAAGAGGTCCTTCGACTTCGCTCAGGACGACGGGGTGTTGTTGTCGGACAGACCCTATTCGATCAGCTCTGCCAGACGCTTGATGATGCGGGTCGGCTTCGCCGTGGCGTGAGCCGGCACGCCCGCGTCGAACGGGTCGTACCAGATGCCGCACATGCCCAGCGCCTGCGGCGCCACCACTTCCCATTCGTAATTGTCGCCGACCATCCAGGCGTCTTCCGGGCCGACACCCAGTCGCTCCAGCGCGTGGCGGTAGACCGCGAGTTCGGGTTTGCCCTGGCCGAATTCGCCCTCGATCTGGATGTGGTGGAAGCGATGGGCGAGCTCGAACCGCTCGATCTTGGCGCGCTGGGTCTCGCCCGCGCCGTTGGTCACGAGCGCCAGCCGCACGCCGGCATCGCGCAGCGCATCCACCGTGGCATGGGCGTCGGGATAGAGGCGGTATTCCTTGCGCCTGAGTTCGGTGAAGGAATCGGCGATGCGGTCGGCCAGCGCGTCGTCCGCCCGGCCGAGCCGGTCGAGCCCGCGCCGGACCGACAGGCGGCGGGCGCCGGCGATGTCGAGCCGCCACTTGGCGGCTTCGGCCCGGTCGTTCCAGAAGGCGCGCGCCTCCTCCATGATGGCCGTGCGCACGCGCGCGATGGCCGCCTCGTCATGGGCGTCGAGATGGGCGGAAAAGACATGGAGCAGGCGGGTCCACGCCTCCTCCGGTTGCGCATAGGCACGGATCAGCGTGTCGTCCATGTCGAACAGGATAGCGCGGGGAAGATCGACCATGTCAGTTCGTCGGCTGTCCGGCGAAGGTCGTGGGGGCGGGACTGACGACCACGCCGCGGTCGCCCTGGATCTCGATCACGGCGAGCGCCCGCTCGGAACGGCCGTCGGGCAGGAAGCGGAAGATGCCGTCGACGCCGGACCAGCCGTTGGGGTTGGTGATCGCCTCGGCCGAGAAGTCGCCACCCGGCTTCAGCCGTGCGAGATGGCCGGCGAGGCCCACGCCGTCATAGGCGAGGGTCGCCAGCCGATGCGGCGGCCGTCCATAGGTGGACACGAACCGGCGCTCGAAATCGGCGCGCTTTGCCGGATCGGGAGCGGCATACCAGGCGCCGCGCAGCATGGTTTCCGCGCCGACGCCGGGGAAGTCCCATACGCCCGTGCCGATGAGCTGGATCGCGCGGCCGTCGAGGCCGTTGACGGCGAGGGATGCAAGGGCGGTCGAGAGCAGGGGCGGCGCCACCGGCACGAGGACGGCGACCTTGCCGCCCTCACCCTTGGCCGAAGCGGCGAGCTGCCGGGCCTGGGCCGCGATGTCGCCGCCGTTGGCGTCGAAGAACTCGCCGCCGACGACGGTCCCGCCGCGTGCCGTCACGTAGGTCGCGAGCGTGCGGGCCATCTGCTGGCCATAGCTCGTCTGTGGCGTGAAGGTCGCGAAACGGCGGATGCCGGCCTCCAGCGCGTGATCGACCACGCGGCGGACCTGCTGCGGGGCGGCGATGCCCATGATCCAGACGCCGCGCTGCGCGACCTGCTCGTCATTCGAGAAGGCTACGACGTTCATGCCGCCCTGGTTGACCAGGGGTCCGAGAGCGGAGGCCGACGTGCCGTAGAGCGGTCCCAGCACGAGGGCTGCACCGTCGAGCCGGGCCTTGCGATAGGCCTCGATGGCCATGTCGGCACTGTCGCCGCTGTCGTAGGCCGACAGGGCCAGCTCCTTGGCGCCGCTGTCGAACAGCGCCATCTCGGCGGCCTGCTGCATGGCCTGCCCGATCGGCGCGGCGCGGCCGCTCAGCGGCAGCAGGAGGGCGATGCGTACCTTGCCGGACGCGGTCAGCGGGGAACCGGCCTTCGGAGTGACAGTCACCGCCTGCGCCGTCCTCGTGCTAGTCTTGGGCGGCTCGCTGCAGGCGCCCAACAGGAGGGCGGCAGTGGCGAGCGCAATGAATGACCTACGCATCGGCGCGAAACTCCGGCGATCGGAAGCAGATGGACTTGGACGAACGGCCCCAAGCTACCGGCGGGCAGCCCCCGCGTAAACCGCCGCTCGCCCCGGGGCTGCATATTGTTGCCACACCCATCGGCAACATGCGCGACATTACGCTGCGTGCCATCGACGTGCTGCAGGCAGCCGACCTGATCGCCTGCGAGGACACCCGCGTGTTCGCCAAACTCGCGACCCATTACGGCATTTCCGCCCCGACCGTGTCCTACAGCGACGCCACGCAGGATCGGTCCGAGCCGCGCCTCGTCCGGGCCCTCGCCGCCGGCAAGAGCGTCGCGCTGGTGTCGGACGCCGGCATGCCGCTGATCTCCGATCCCGGCTATCGGCTGGTCCGGGCAGCGGTCGAGGCCGGCCATTTAGTCACTTCGGCGCCGGGCGCCTCGGCCGTTCCCATGGCGCTCGCTCTGTCGGGACTGCCGACCGACCGCTTCTTCTTCGCGGGCTTCCTGCCGGCCAGGCAGACGGAGCGGCGGCGCGCCATCGGCGAGGTGGCTTCAATTCCGTCGACCCTGGTTTTTTTCGAGGCGCCGCACCGGCTTCCCGAATCGCTGGCCGACCTGGCCGAACTGCTGGGCGATCGTCCCGCCGCAGTGGCACGTGAGCTCACCAAGCTCTTCGAGGAGGTTCGCCGCGCGCCGCTGGGGGCGCTCGCGGCCCATTACGCCGCCCATCCGGACGTGAAGGGCGAGATCGTGATCGTCGTCGGTGCGCCTTCCGCCGACACCGAACGCAGCGCCGGCACGGTCGACGAGGCGCTGCGCGAGGCCATGACGGGCGCCTCGGTAAAGGATGCCGCGGCCGAAGTGGCGGCGCGCTACGGGCTGAAGCGGCGCGACGTCTATGCCCGCGCCCTCGAACTGAAGCGTAGTGCGACATGACGATCCAGGCCCGCCAGAAAGCCTACCGCATGGGACATACCGCCGAATGGCGGGCGGTGTGGCGTCTGCGGTTCGGCGGCTACTCGATCGTCGTGCGCCGCTACAAGACCCGGCTGGGCGAGATCGACATCGTGGCGCGTCGCGGCAACGTGCTGGCCTTCGTCGAGGTCAAGGCACGCGGCGATTTCATCAAGGCCGCCGAGGCGCTGGGCGATCGGCAGTTCGGCCGCGTCTCGCGCGCCGCCAGCCTGTTCATCGCCCGTCATCCGCGCTATGCCGCCTGCTCGGTGCGCTTCGATGCGGTGCTGGTCGGTGGCGTGTGGCCACGCCACCTGCCCGACGTCTGGCAAGCGCCGGAGTGATGCGTGGCGGATGATCTCGCAGATGAGCTGGGGCGACTGAAGGATCTTTGCGCCGGCGACGGCGAGCGTATCGACATGCTCGAGGCGGGCTTCCTGTTGAGCGTCCTCGGTCGCGGTGAGGCGATCGAGCTCGCGCCGTTCCGCCAGCATGTGACGGCGATGACCGGCGACCTGGCGGATCTCGTGCACCGTCGCGGCGCCTCGCCCGAATCGCTGTCCGAGGTGATCGCGCGTTCCTACGCCTATCGCGGCGACAGCGAGACCTATGACGACCTGCAGAATGCCGACCTCGTGCGCGTGATCGAACGCCGCAAGGGTCTGCCCGTGGCGCTGTCGATCCTCTATCTGCACATCGCCCGCGCTCAGGGCTGGCCTGCCGAAGGCCTGGCGTTTCCCGGTCATTTCCTGATCCGCATCGGCATCGACGGCGCGCGCCACGTCGTCGACCCCTTTCACGAGGGGGCCGTGCGCGAGGCCGTCGAGCTGCGCGGGCTTCTGCGGCAGGTTCTTGGACCCGACGCCGAGCTGGTGCCCGGGCATTTCGAGCCCGTCCCCGACCGCGACGTGCTGCTGCGGCTCGAGAACAATGTGCGGCTGCGCCTCGCGAGGCGCGAGGACTGGGCCGGTGCGGCACGCTCTCTCGACCGCATGCTGGCGATCGCGCCGGACAGGACGGAGCTGCTGTTCGAAGCCGGCCAGCTCCATGCGCGGCTCGACAGGCGGCGGGCGGCCATCGCGGCTTACGAGCGCATCCTCGAACTCGACGGCGATGCCGATGTCCGTCGGCGCGCGTCGGCCCTGTTGCAGGAACTTCGCCGCGGCCTTAACTGAAAACCAGTCGATCTTCGTCCCGAGCCCGTTAGTCAGGATCCAGCCATGAAGCTAAGCGTCGCCCTCCAGATGGACCACGTCTCGACGATCGACATCGACGGCGATTCGACCTTCGTGCTGGGGTTGGAAGCCGAGCGGCGCGGCCACAGCCTGTGGCACTACACGCCGCAGGACCTGATCTTCCGCGACCGCAAGGTGATGGCGCGCGCGCAGCCGATGACGCTGCGCCGCGAGAAGGGGAACCATTACACCCTGGGCGCGCCCGAGATGCTGGACCTCTCTGCGATCGACGTCGTGCTGCTGCGCCAGGATCCGCCGTTCGACATGTCGTACATCACCACGACGCACCTGCTCGAGCACATCCATCCCGGGACGCTGGTCGTCAACGATCCGGCCAGCGTGCGCAACGCGCCGGAGAAGCTGTTCGTCACGCATTTCGACAATGTGATGCCGCCGACCCTGATCACCGCCGATGCGCGCTCGCTGCGCGAGTTCCGCGACGAGCACAAGGACATCATCCTCAAGCCGTTGTTCGGCAACGGTGGTGCCGGCGTCTTTCGCGTGCGTCCCGACGACGAGAATTTCGCGTCGCTGCTCGAGATGTTCTCGCAGCGCAGCCGCGAGCCGGTGATCGCCCAGCGCTACCTGCCGGAGGTCCGCAAGGGCGACAAGCGCATCATCCTGATCGACGGCAAGGCGGTCGGCGCCATCGATCGCGTTCCGGCAGCCGGCGAGGCGCGTTCCAACATGCATGTCGGCGGCAAGGCGGTGAAGGCGACGCTGACCAGGCGCGACATCGAGCTGTGCGAGACGATCGGGCCGGAACTCGCCAGGCGCGGCCTGATCTTCGTCGGCATCGACGTGATCGG
>JABMNB010000739.1 GCA_013205335.1 Rhodospirillales bacterium | reverse complement strand
CTTGTCGGTGATCGCCGCGCGCAGCACGTCGAGATCGAGAAGGCCGTCCTGTCGGACCGGCAGATACGTGACCTCGAAGCCCTGCTGCTCGAGATGGCGGCAGGTATCGAGCACGCACTTGTGCTCGGTCACCGTGGTGATGATGTGATTCTTCCGGTCCTTGTAGAACTCGGCGACGCCACGGATCGCAAGATTGTTCGACTCGGTGGCGCCGGATGTGAAGATCACTTCCTTCTCGTCCGCGCCGATCAACCTGGCGACCTGGCCACGCGCCTTCTCGGTGCCTTCCTCGGCTTCCCAGCCATAGGCGTGGCTGCGTGAGCCGGAGTTGCCGAACTTATGCGTAAAATACGGCATCATCGCCTCGAGGACCCGCGGGTCCATCGGCGTGGTGGCCTGGTAATCCAGGTAAATCGGCTGATCGTTGCGCCGGATCTGGGTAATGGCTGTCATGCTAACCCCTTGAAACTCCTACGCTGCCCTTGACCTAGAATGAGTGTGGGAAATGTCCGAGCGCGCCACTCGGATATATAGGCCCTGCCATGCGGTGATCAAGCTTTCGATGTCGGCCGCCTCGCTATTCCAGCCCAAGCTCACACGCGTCGCACAGGCCGCTTCGGCGGTCGGCACGCCCATGGCCGCCAAGACCGGCGACCGTTGCACCTTGCCGGAAGAACAAGCCGCCCCCGCGCTTATGCAGACGCCGCCAAGATCGAGCGCCATGACCTGCGTCTCAGCGGGAACACCCGGCATCGAAATGCAGGTCGTATTGCCGAGCCTCGGCGCTCCTGCACCGAAGACCCTCGCCTCTGGCGCAATCTGGACAAGAGAAAATTCGAGCGCGTCGCGAAGAGCCGTCACATCAAGGGCGCGAACCGCCTCCGCGGCGGCGGCGCCGAAGCCCGCAGCGCCCGAGACATTCTCAGTACCGGCGCGGCGATTGGATTCCTGTCCTCCGCCCCGGCGATCCGGCGCCAGCGGTGCACCCCGCCGTACCACGAGCGCCCCGACCCCGGTCGGCCCCCCCAGCTTATGGGCGGACAGGCTGAGATAGTCGACGCCGAGACCATGGAGGTCGACGGGCACCTTCCCCGCCCCCTGGACCGCGTCGCAATGCACCAGCGCGCCGACCCTACGGGCAAGGCGTACGACCTCGGCGATAGGCTGCAGCACCCCTGTCTCGTTGTTGGCCAGCATCACCGACACCAGAGCCGGTTCGGGCGACGCTGCCAACGCAGTCTCCAGAGCGGCGAGGTCGAGAACGCCGTTGCCGTCGACGGGAAGAACTTCCACTGCCGTTACGGCGCGGCTCACGCTGTCGTGCTCGACGGCCGACACCAACACACGCCGGCGCCCGGCGCCCGACAGGGCAAGGTTGTTGGCCTCGGTGCCGCCCGACGTGAAGATCGTCTCGGCCGGCGAGGCTCCCACGAGGGAAGAAACGTCGCGGCGCGCCTTGTCGACGATCGCGCGCGCCCGGCGGCCAGAACCATGGACCGACGACGGATTGCCGCCTGCACGCAGCGCCTCGACCATGGCGTCGAACGCCGCCGGCCTCAGGGGGCTGGTCGCGTTGTGATCCAGGTAAGCGAACGGCGGCATCGGAAGATCCAGTCTATTCGGGTGGACTAGCTGGCAGCCGCCATCGTGTCGGAATTCGCGGCCGGCGGCGCCTCGAGGAAGCGCGGCGCGAGCTTGCGTTCCAGCACGTCGAGCAAGGTCACCGAATTCAGGAACAGGTGAATCTGGTTGCCCAGTTCTTCCCACAGATCGTGCGTCAAGCACTTGCTGCGGTCGGCGCGGCAGCCGGTAGCGCCCATCTCGGTGCAGCGCGTGGCGCTGATCGGCTCGTCGACCGCCAGGATGATTTCCGACACCCTTGTGTCTGCCGAGCCCCGGGCAAGCCGATAGCCGCCGCCGGGACCACGCACGCTCTTCACCAGGCCGGCGCGACGCAGGCGGGCAAAAAGCTGCTCAAGATATGACAGTGATATTTCCTGCCGGGTGGCGATATCCGACAGGGAAACCGGCTTCGCCTGGGCGTGGCGAGCCAGATCGACCATCGCCATTACGGCGTAACGTCCCTTGGTGCTGAGCTTCACAGCATCCTCCTCACGACCATAATCGGCCGCTCTTCTCTAAGAAAACGCCTAAAGTTCTTGAAAACCAAGGCGTTACTACGATATGCCAGCGCCCCAGACAGGAGTTCTGGAAAAAACCAACTGCGTAGCTCGGATTTAATAAATCCCAGTAGGTTGGTCAAGTATCAAGAATGCCCCCGAAGCCACCGCCGATTCGGTTACGACCGGAGGGTCGAATAGGGTGAACAACCGGAGTTTCGATGCCTGACGTGATGTTTACCGGCCCCGAGGGTCGTCTCGAGGGTCGCTATCACCAGAGCAAGGAGGAACGCGCGCCCATCGCGCTGATCCTGCATCCGCACCCGCAGTATGGCGGGACGATGAATCACAAGGTCGTCTTTTCGCTGTTCCACGTGTTCGTGAATCGCGGCTTCTCCGTGCTGCGCTTCAATACGCGCGGCGTCGGTCGCAGCCAGGGACGCTTCGACAACGGCATGGGCGAGCTCTCCGACGCCGCCGCCGCGCTCGACTGGCTGCAGGGCATGAATGCCGATGCGAAGTCTTGCTGGATCGCCGGATATTCTTTCGGCGCCTGGATCGGCATGCAGCTCCTGATGCGCCGTCCCGAGATCGATTGCTTCATCTCGGTCGCGCCGCCCGCCAACTCCTACGACTTCGCGTTTCTCGCCCCCTGCCCCTCGTCCGGACTCATCGTCGGGGCGGAAAAGGACGAGGTCGTGCCGCAGGCCGACATCCAGAAGCTGGTGGCCCGCCTTTCGCTGCAGAAGGGCATCACCGTCGAGTCACGCACCATCAAGGGTGCCAATCACTTCTTTCACGACTCGCTCGACAAGCTCGCGGTCGATGTCGACAAGTACGTCGCCCAGAGCCTGCTCACGCCGCCGGGCCGCGCGACGAGCAACAAGGAGCCCTGATCGGGGCTCCCTCGATTACGGCTCGCTGAGGCGACCACCCGTCATCGGACGCGGCACGCCGGTGGTGCCGGGAAATGTCAGCGGCAGGCCACGCAGGGAGCGCACCGCCAGGAACGCGAAGGCCTGCGCTTCCAGCGCGTCGCCATCCCACCCGAGATCCGCCGCGGTCACGACCCTGTCTCCCGTCTCCTCCGCGATGGCGCGCAGCAGCGTGGGGTTGCGCGCGCCGCCGCCGCAGATCACCCATTGCGACACGGGCGCCGGAAAGTGCCGGGCGGCAAGCGCGATGGCGCGGGCCGTGCCCCGCGTCAGGGTGGCGGCGCCGTCGGCGACGCTGAGGCCTTCGGTCCAGGCATCGTTGAAGTCGCCGCGATCGAGCGACTTGGGCGGCACCCGCGCGAAGAAGAGATGCTCGCCGAAGCGCGCGACACGCCCGCGGTCGACGGTGCCCGCCGCCGCCAGCGTGCCATCCTTGTCGTAGCGCTGGCCGGCGCGGCGCGCGCACCAGTCGTCGATCGGCCCGTTGCCGGGCCCCGTGTCGAACGCCAGCAGCGAATCGTCGTCGCCGATCCAGGTGACATTGCCCACGCCACCTATGTTCACGACGGCGAGCGGACGCGGCAGGTTGCGCACGAGGGCCGCGTGAAAGACCGGCACAAGCGGTGCGCCCTGGCCGCCCGCCGCCACGTCGTCCGTGCGCAGGTCGTTGACGACCCGCACGCCCAGCGCGCGAGCCAGGCCGGCGCCGTCGCCGATCTGCCAGGTGAAGTGCTTCTCCGGCCGATGCGTAATGGTCTGGCCGTGGAAACCCACCACGTCGAGGCTCGACAGGGCGACACCCTGCTCGCTCGACCAGCGCCGTGCGGCGGCCACGTGTGCGGCAGTCACGGCGCGCTCGGCGGTACGCGTCGCTTCCGAGGGTTGCTCTGCGCCGAACGCCGCACGGATCGTGCGTCGCACGTCATCGGCGTAGGGAACGGTCAGGCTCGCGCCAAACGACGCGATCCTCTCGCCGTCGGTTTCGATCAGCGCCACGTCGACGCCGTCGACCGAGGTGCCGCTCATCAGGCCGAGAGCCTGCAGGAGAGATGATGGCATGGCGGGAATGTGTTACACCCGCGGCCCTTCAGGAACAAACGGCCGGACGGCGAGATGGCGGACTTCAAGTCGGACTTCATGCGCATCGTGCACGAGCGTGGCATGGTGCATCAGTGCAGCGATACCGCACGCCTCGACGAATTGCTGTCGAGCGGCGTCCGCACCGCGTATATCGGCTTCGACTGCACCGCCGACTCGTTGCATGTCGGCCATCTGCTCCAGATCATGCTGCTGCGCTGGTGGCAGAAAAGCGGCCACAAGCCGATCGCGCTGATGGGCGGTGGCACGACCAAGGTCGGCGATCCGTCGGGTCGTGACGAGACGCGCCAGCTCCTCACCACGGCTCAGATCGACGCCAACATGGCGAACATCAAGAGGAGCTTCGCCAACTACCTCGCGTTCGGCGAGGGTGCGACCGACGCGGTGATGGCCAACAACGCCGACTGGCTCGACGACCTTCTCTACATCCCTCTGCTGCGCGACGTCGGCCGGCACTTCTCCGTCAACCGCATGCTCACCATGGATTCCGTGAAGCTGCGGCTCGAGCGCGACCAGCCGCTCTCGTTTCTCGAATTCAACTACATGATCCTGCAGTCCTACGATTTCGTGGAGCTGAACAAGCGCCACAACTGCATCGTCCAGATGGGCGGCTCGGACCAATGGGGCAACATCGTCATGGGCGCCGACCTTGGCCGTCGCATGCAGGGCGCCGAACTCTTCGCGCTCACCTCGCCGCTGCTCGCGACCGCCTCGGGCGCCAAGATGGGCAAGACCGCGGCCGGCGCCGTCTGGCTCAATGCCGACATGCGCTCGACCTGGGATTACTGGCAGTTCTGGCGCAACACCGAAGACGCCGATGTCGGCCGTTTCCTGCGCCTGTTCACGGACCTGCCCATGGACGAGCTCGCGCGCCTGGAGAAACTCGAAGGCGCCGAGATCAACG
>JABMNB010000738.1 GCA_013205335.1 Rhodospirillales bacterium | reverse complement strand
CTGCTCGAGATGTCGCGCCAGCGGCTGCGCCCCAGCCTGCTGGAACACTCGACCGAGGTGTGCCCGCACTGCGCGGGTAGCGGCCGCATCCGCTCGCTCGAATCCGCCGCGCTCCACGCGCTGCGCGCCATCGAGGAGGAAGGCGTGCGCCGGCGGACCAGCGAGATTGCCGTCAGCGTCCCGCCGAACGTCGCGCTCTACCTGCTCAATCAGAAGCGACATACGCTCTCGGAGATCGAGCAGCGCTACGGCTTCACCGTGATCATCGAGGCCGACGACGAGCTTCATGCCGCCGATTGCGAGATCGAGCGCGTGCGGTCGCGCCGCGACGATCATCGCAGCAGCGACCGGCCGACTCCTGAACTGGCTCGCGCCAGCTACGAGGAGACGTCCGGCGACGAGGCGCCGAGCGACGAGCCCGAAAGCATCGAGGCCCGCGAGGGTGACGAGCGCGGCGAGCGTGACGAGGAGTCCGGCACGGGCGAGGAAGGCGAAGGCCGTGGACGCGGCCGCCGCCGCCGGCGCCGCCGGCGCAGCAGCAATGGCAGTAGCCGTCGCGAAGACGGCGTTGAAGGTTCCGACCGGCCGCAGGTTGCCGGCGAATCACGTGACGGCGACGAGCCCCGCGAGGACGAGCCTCGCGAAGACGAGCCGCGCTCCGATGAACCACGCCTCAATGGCACCGCCGAAGACGATGTCGAAGGTCGGGCCGAGGGCGATTCGCCGGACGGCGACCGCGATCCGGCACGGGCCGATGACGACAGCGCCGACGGCGACCGCCCGGAAGGCGATCGCCGCCGCCGGCGTGGCCGTCGCGGCGGCCGCCGCCGCCGGCGCGAGAACGGCGAAGGCGAGCCGATGCAGGGTGAAGGCCAGGCCTCGGAAGGCCAGGCCTCAGAAGGTCGGGCATCTGACGATGAGGCCTCTGAAGACCGTGCCGACTCCCGGAGCGCAGGCGTCGGGAACGGCCACGATGCGAGCGAGCCGAATGGCGGCTACGAGCCGCCGGCCTCGCCGCCGACTCCTCTGGAAAGCATGCCGGTCGCGCACGTGCCGGTGGAACGTGCGCCCTTCGATCCCGGCCCGCCGGTGAACGTCGAAGCGGCCCCGCCGCCACCACCTCCGCCGGCACCGCCCATGGTCGCCTCGGCACCGCAGCCGATCGCGATGCCTGAGCCGGAACCGGCTCCTGCGCCGCCCCCGGTCCCGGCCATCGAAGCCCCGCCCGAGAAGCCCAAGCGCGGCTGGTGGCGCCGCTAGGCAGCATGCACATCATGCGTCGCCGCTCCCTGATCGCCGGCGCTGTTGCGCTGCCGTTCGGAGGCGCGGCGATCGCCGACACTTTTCCGATCGGTCCGTTCCGCATCATCGTGCCGTTCGGACCGGGCTCGGCCACCGACCAGAGTGCACGCAACGTCGCCGACGGCCTGAACAAGGCCTTCGGCGTCCCGGCCGTCGTCGAGAACAAGCCCGGCGCCAACGGCGCGATCGCCGCCGAAGTCGCGGCCAAGGCGAAGGCCGACGGCCAGACGATCTTCGTCTGCTCCAACACTGCGGCGGCCTCCAACGTCGCGATGATGAAATCCCTGCCCTACGATCCGCTCAGGGATTTCGAGCCGGTCACGATCATCGGCCGTGCGCCTGTGTTCATGATCGTGAATCCGAAAGTTCCGGCGCAGACGGCCGCCGAATTCGTGGCGCTGTGCAAGCGCCAGCCCGGCAAGTTCAACTTCGGCTCGGGCAGCGCCTCGACGCGTATCTCAGGCGAGCTTCTCAAGGCCAAGGCGGGCATCGACATGCTGCACGTGCCCTACAAGAGCACGCCGGCGGCGCTGCAGGACACGATGGCCGGCCACGTCCAGATGTGCTTCGCCGATCCGGTGACCAGCCTGCCGCAGGTCAAGGCGGGCACCGTGCGCTGCCTCGGTGTCGGAAGCCGCGGCCGCTACAAGCTCACGCCCGACATCCCTACTCTGATCGAGCAGGGCATTCCCGACTTCGAGCTGATGACCTGGACCGGCATCCTGATGCCGCGCGGCGTGCCACAGCCGGTCATGGCAAGGCTGCGCGAGGCCATGCTCAACGCCATCACCGATCCCGCCTATGTCGAGCGCCAGGCGCAGGGCGGTTCGGAAATCGCTCCCTGCACGCCCGAGGAGATGAGGCGCATCATGGTCGCCGAGATCGAACTCTATCGCGAGATGATGAAGGTCGCCGGCATCGAGCCGGAGTGAACCGCCCGTTTTGTTGCGATAGCGCCGAGGGGTCGCACCGGCCGGTGCTGGCATCAGCTAGAAGCCGCCGCCATACTTCGGTCATGCAGCCTGTTCCCTCTTTGCCCTCCTCCGTCGACATCGCCATCGTCGGGGGCGGCGCCAGCGGCGTGCTGCTGGCCGCCCAGCTCGTCCGCAAGAGCAGCCTTCGCATCGCCCTCGTCGAGCGTGGCTCTCAGCCGGCGCTTGGGGTTGCTTATTCCACCCGATGTCGCGGCCACCTCCTGAATGTGCGCGCCAGCGACATGACGGCGCTGGTCGACGAACCCGATCACTTCGTGGAGTGGCTGGCGCGAGACGGCGGCAGCCTGGGACGTACCGATTTCGTGCCGCGCGCCGACTATGGGCGCTACCTGAAGGACCTTTTGGCCCAATCCCTGAAGCGGTCAGACGGCCGCCTGCGGGTCGTTACGGGCGACGTCACCGCCGTCCACGACGGACGCGACGGCGTCGGGCTCGACATTGCGGGACAGGCGCCGCTGCGTGCGCACAAGGCCGTGCTGGCGACCGGCCATCGACCTCCCTCGGCCGACTCCGGCGCCTATCGCGGCAATCCCTGGCGTGAGGACGCCATTGCAGGCCTTGCGCCCGATGCCTCGGTCCTGCTGATCGGCACCAGCCTGACGATGATCGACGTGCTGATCTCGCTCCTCGAGCACGGCCATAAAGGCCCTATCATCGCCCTCTCGCGTCGTGGGCTGGTGCCGTATCGCCACCCTCCCGCCCCCATGCCGTCGCCAACGCTCGACACCAGCGATCTCTTCGCCGGCAGCCTGTCGCAACGCATGGCGCGATTTCGCGGGAGGGTACGCGCGGGTGTCGAGTGGCCCGGCCTCATGCAGCTTCTGAGGCCGCACAACAACGAACTCTGGCACGGGCTCGACCTCGAACAGCGCCGGCGCTTCCTGCGCCATCTGCGTCCGTGGTGGGACATCCATCGCCATCGCGTCGCACCGCAGATCGGCGAGCAGATCGACGCCGCCAGGGCGCGCGGCCAGCTTTCGATCGTCTCCGGGCGAATCGAGATCGGCCGCACGATGGATGACGAGGTCGAAGTCACCATCATCCGCCGCGGGTCCACCGACCGCGAAGTGCGCAGTTTCGACCGCGTCGTCGACTGCCGCGGCCCGCGCAACGAGGTCGACGTCCGTGTGCCGCTGCATGCGCAGCTGGTGAAGGACGGCCTGCTGAGGCCCGACGCTCTCAATCAGGGCCTCGACATCGCCGAGGACGAAGCGCTGATCTCCAGGGAGGGCACACCCTCGGATAACCTCTTCGTCCTGGGTCCGCCGACGCGAGGCCGCTACACCGAGATCGTGGCGATCCCCGACATCCGGATTCAGGCGGCCGCCATAGCCGACCAGCTCATCGCACGGCTGCGCGAGCCGTCTGGCCTTGTCGTCGGTCCCGCCGCATAATTCCAGGATGGGACGCCGACCAGCCAAAGCAGCGGCAAAGCCGGCCGACAAGACCTCCTTGCACCTCCGGATCGATTTCGGCGGGGAGCGCTCGATCGGCCCGGGGAAGATTCGCCTGCTCGAGCTGATCAACGAGACCGGATCGATCTCCGCCGCGGGTCGTGCCCTCGCCATGTCCTACCGCCAGGCCTGGCTGCTGGTCGACGAAATGAATCGGATGTTCCGCGCGCCCGTGGTTTCTGCCCAGACCGGCGGCGGCGGCGGCGGTGGAGCGTCAGTGACGGAAACCGGCAACGACATCGTCCGCCTCTATCGCGACATGGAGCGTCGGGCCTACGGCGCCTCGACGCCGGAGATTCGCTCGCTCGCGCGGCTCCTCACTCGCCCCGACGAAAAGTTGCGCTAGTGCCTGCTTGCAAGCGTCTCCTCCGGGGATTGCTTGCGCCGTCGCTTGTTATATCCGAATGGATATATTGCGACCCATCGCAATGCGGCGTCGGTCACTCGCTGGCAGCGATGCGGCGGAGCCTACTTCAACACAGCGAAGCCCTGCTTCTCGAAGAACGGCCTGGCAGCCGGCGACTTCAGGAAGTCGACGAAGGCCTGCGCATCCGGGTGGGTCGAGGTCGAGAGCAGCGCCATCGGATAGATGATGGCCGGGTGCGAGTCGGCCGGGAACGCACCGACGATGCGCACGGCCGGATCGGAAACGGCGTCGGTCCTGTAGACGATGCCGAGCGGCGCCTCGCCGCGCGACACCAGCGTCAACGCCATGCGGACGTTCTCGGCCTGGGCGACGCGGCCGGAGACGGACGACCAGATGCCCAGCGATTCCAGCGCCGCCTTGCCGTACCTGCCGGCCGGCACGGCATCGACATTGCCCATGGCGAGGCGCCCGTCATTGCCCAAAGCACCGCGCAGATCGAAGCCCTTGTCGATCTTGAGGTCGATCCTGGAATCCTTGCCGACAATCAGGACGATCTGGTTGCCGAGGAAGTCCGAGCGGCTCGACGACTTGATGAGCTTGTGCTCCGCGACATAGTCCATCCACGGCACGTCGGCCGAGATGAAGACGTCGGCAGGAATGCCCCCCTCGATCTGCCTGGCGAATGCCGAACTGGCGGCGTAGGCGATCCTGGTCGCCTTGCCGGTCTGCTTCGACCAGTCGGCCGCCGCCTCGTCCAGCGCATTCTTGAGGCTGGCGGCCGCCAGGATGACGACGCCCCTGCCCTGCGCGGCGGCCTGCGGCGCGACACCACCGACCGCCAGCACCAATGCGGCGGCGGCAAATGCGTACGTAAATGCCCGACGACTCCCCCGCATGCATTCCTCCTTCTTCGGCAAAAGCGCTGTATCCTGATGAACATAGCGTACCGCCACAGGAATTGCTATTTGGCCTAATCTGGCTGGTTCGTTATGGCGGAAAGAAAATGTAGCTTTCGCTATACACGCTCCTCCCATCGCCCCTCGGATTAGCGGACGGCCGCTCGGCATCGGCGAGGTCGGGCGACGGCAGCCACTGTCCTGGCCGCACGAGTCTCGGCGGGACTTCGTCGATCAGG
Source organism: Rhodospirillales bacterium (assembly GCA_013205335.1). GTDB lineage: Bacteria > Pseudomonadota > Alphaproteobacteria > Reyranellales > Reyranellaceae > Reyranella. Next base: position 814 of record JABMNB010000738.1, on the reverse strand, counting down.
CCGCCAACGACGGCGAGGGGCGTGGTGTTTCCCAGGCGCACGTCGATCATCCGGATGGCGAATATCGAAGGCCCAATCCTGTTCGTGCGCGGCATGGATTGCCTCGACGGCACGCCGCTGCTCGACGTGAAGCCCGACCGCCCCTGTTCGAGCCGCTGGCGACGGCCCAGCCCGGCAACTTCGAGGTGGGCGATCCATGAAGCGGCGCATTGCGCTAGACCTGCTCGGCGCCGGCCTGCCGCCTGCCACGAAGATCGCTTCGACCGGTCTATCCGATACGGGTGCGGCCGCGCCAGGGCCGCTGGACTGGACCCAGAGGCCTGTAAATTGGGCTGGCATGTCGCTTGCTCAGGCTAGATGACGGAGGCCTCGCATGTCCGACTTTGCATTCCCCACGATCGATCTCACACCCTGGTATGCACAGGGTGGTGACCGCAATATCGTCGCCACTGAGGTGCGCGAGGCGTGCGAGACGATCGGCTTTTTCGCGGTGCGGGGACATCGTGTCCCGCAGGGGGTGATCGAGCGCATGCGATCCACGTCGCGCCACTTTTTCGACCTGCCGCTGTCGCGCAAGATGGAGGTGGCGCGACCGCGACCGGAGCAAAACCGTGCCTATCATGCCGAGGGAACGGAGACGCTCGCCCGCCTGGCCGGCAATGACTCCCCGCCCGACTACAAGGAAGTCTTCGCCATGGGGCCTCCGGACGTCGTGACCGACGATCCGCGCTACCAGGCCGCGCCCGGCGCCTACCCCAACTACGCACCTAACCTGTGGCCAGGCAGTCCGGCGGAATTCGAGCCGGCATGGCGG
>JABMNB010000737.1 GCA_013205335.1 Rhodospirillales bacterium | reverse complement strand
TTACGAATCAGCTGCTCTACCAACTGAGCTACGCCGGCTTTGGAGAGAAGGAGAGCTTAACAGAAGACCCGCCGTCTTGTCCCGCTCTCTTACGCACACTCCCTTAGGCACCCATACGCACCCTAGGCACCGACTGGGTGCCGACTGGACAGCCATCGGAGGTGCGGCCGTCGTCGCGAAAAGTTAGAATCCGGGCATGTTGGAGACCGATCGTTGAAGCGAAAGGTGTGGCTGGCCCTGGCGCTCTTGTGGATGCTTCCGGGGCAGCTGCCCTCCGTCCTGTTCGCCACCGAACGGCAGGCGCAGGAGGGCGTGACCGACCAGGAAATCGTCGTCGGCATGTCGGCGCCGTTCACCGGCGCCTCCCGCAGCCTCGGCATCGAGCTGTATCGGGGCTCGATGGCGTACTTGTCGGAGATCAATCGCACCGGCGGCGTCCACGGCCGGCGAGTGGCGATCAAGGCGTACGACGATGACTATCAGCCGGATCGAGCGGTCAAGAACACGCTGAAACTGATGCAGGAGGACAAGGTGTTCCTCCTCTTCGACTACGTCGGCACACCTACGGTCACCCGCGTGCTGCCGCGCCTGAAGAAGTATGAGCAGCTGCACTTCCGCCTCTTCTTTCCCTTTACCGGCGCGCAGCCCCAGCGCGAGCCGCCATACGACCGGCTGGCCGTCAACCTGCGGGCATCGTATAAGCAGGAGACCGAGGGGCTGGTCGACAACTTCCTCGCCGTCGGCCGCACACGCATCGCCGTCTTCTACCAGGCCGACGCCTACGGTCGGAGCGGCTGGGTCGGCGCGCGCGAGGCGCTGGCGAAGCAGGGCCGAAAAATGGTGGGGGAGGCCACGTACACGCGCGGCACGAAGTACACCGAGAGCCTCGACCGCCAGGTCGCCATCCTGCAGGAGATCAAGCCCGACGCGATCATCTCGATCGGTGCCTACGCTGCGTGCGCCGCGTTCGGGCCGGGCGCGTACTTCGTCGTGAGCTCGCGATACTCGCGCACGGCGGGTAGCGAGGTCTTCGTAGCTCGGCACGACCTGCGAGTTCACGAGCCGGCGCGTGTAGTCCTTGCCCGTGCGCGCGCCCTCTGCGAGGAGCAGCTCCAACATGCTTTCGCTGCCGACGAATGAGACATTGGCAATCGACATGTCCCATCCGTCATCCGTCGCGTCGCGGCCGAACGCGGCGGCCGCGGCGTAGGCGCCGATGGAGATGACGGCATCGACATTCGCCGCGCGCAGGATGTCGACCTGCTTGGCCACTCTGGCGGAGTACGGCGCGCCCCGGCGATACGTCGTCTCGGCCGCGATCCGCGTCCCATGGTTCTGCAGCGCCTTGCGCACGCCGTCCCAGCCGCTGCGGCCGTACGCATCCACTTGGTAGAAGATGCCGATCCGCTTGCGGTTGGTGACCATGAAGTAGTTCACCAGTTCCGCGGTTTCGTCGCCGTACGACGCCCGGAGATTGAAGGCCAGGCGGTTGTACGGCGGCGCGCGCTGAGGTTCGGCGCCCGTAAACGGGAAGAAGAGGTACATCTGCCGCTCGCTGAAGCGGGTCAGCACCGGCAGCACGCGCGTGACGGTGGGCGTGCCGACGTAGTTGAACAGCAGGAAAACCCGATCCTCTTCGATCAGCTTGATCGAATTCAGGATCGCCTTCGTCGGATCGTACGCATCGTCATAGGCCTTGATCCGGATCTGGAGGCCGTTGACGCCGCCGGTGGCGTTGACGTGCGCGAAGTACGCCATCGAGCCGCGGTACAGATCGAGGCCGAGCTGGGCCGATGCTCAGGTAAACGCGGCGGACATGCCGAGCAAGACCTCGCCCTGACCGATGACCCGTGCCGGCAGCAGCCAGCACGACGCCACCAGCACACTGGCAATCGCAAGACGCAGGAAAGGGGACTGCATGATGGAGAGAGCGCCTATTGTCCGGTGAATGTGTAACCCGGCGCAAGACCGATCGTGCGTGTGACCGAAGGTGGTGACCTTGCCCGGACGGGATGGACGGGTCATAATCGTCCGTCGAGATGGCTGATTTCGTCGTAACCGGTACGGGCCGGTGTGGAACCGCGCACTGCTGGCAGGTGTTGACACGCATGGGAGTGCCCGCCACACACGAACGGTTCTTCAGCCTCGATCGCCGATCCTTCGATGACGACGATCGCCGCGCGTACGACGGCTTTCCGACCAACGACGTGGCGCTGATGGCCGCGCCGTTCCTGCGCCAGCTGGGCAAGCCCTCCATCCACATCGTCCGCGATCCCGTGGAGACCGTGAATTCGTTTCTCCATCTGCGACTGCCGCGGACGGGACACGAGATCACCGACTTCATCAACCATTGGGTCACGCTCGAAGGCGAGACCGATGAGGAACGGTGGGCCGACTACTGGGAGAAGTGGAATCGGATCTGTGCCGACGAGGCCACCTTCGCCGTCCAGGTGGAGGCGCTGTCGAAGGGCGAGGTGAGCGACGCATTCCTGGCGCCGATCGTGGGCGCGAGCGGCTTCGTGCCGACCTGGCAGCTCATGGGACGGACGGTCAACCGGTATCATCAGGTGACGGAGAATCTGGTGCCGCCGCGCGTGATCGAGCGCCTGCGGCGAGCGGGAGAGGCCTACGGGTATTCCGTGTAGAATCTCCTCGGAGGTTTCGCCCATGCGCCGTCTCGTTATCAGCGCCGTTGTTGCTCTCGTGTGTGCCGCGCCCGCGGCCGCTCAGCCTCAGGTGGGGCAGCTCTCGTTTCCGACATCCGGTTCCGTCGAAGCCCAGCAGCATTTCCTGCGGGGCGTCGCCACTCTTCACAGCTTCGGCTGGAAGCAGGCGATCGAGCAGTTCCAGCTCGCGCAGAAGGCCGACCCGGGCTTCGCGCTGGCGTATTGGGGTGAGTCGCTCTGCTACAACCATCCGCTGAACTCGCAAATGGACGCCACGGAGCCGCGCGCGGTGCTGGCCCGGCTGGCCGCCGATCGCGCGTCGCGCCTCGCCAAGGCGCCGACCGATCGCGAGAAGGGCTTCATCAACGCCGTCGAGGACCTCTGGGGTGAGGGCGACTCGCGCCAGCGTCGCATCGCCTACATGACCGCGATGGAGCGCCTCTACAACCAGTTCCCGAAGGACGATGAGGTGAAGACGTTCTATGCTTTATCGATCCTGAGCGCGGCGAGCGCCGTGGACGACCGCACCGCGCGCATGAACGTCAAGGCCGGCGCACTGGCCATGGACGTGTTCAAGCGCAACCCGAACCACCCGGGCGCCGTGCACTACATCATCCACTCGTTCGACGACCCGATCCACGCGCCGCTGGCGCTCGAGGCCGCGAAGGTCTACGCGTCGATCGTGCCCGATGTGTCGCACGCGGTGCACATGCCCACCCACATCTTCATCCAGCACGGGATGTGGAACGAGGTCGCCAACCAGAACGTGCGTGCCTTCAACGTTGGCAAGGGCCTGTGGGAGCCGGGCGACAGCCCCGGCGACATGGCGCACTCGGGCGACTGGGGCCAGTACGGCTTCCTGCAGCTCGGCGACTATGCCGGCGCCCGCGAACGCATCGAGGCCTTCCAGTGGATGGCCGACACCACGAAGAACCCGCGCGCCAACAGCGTGCTGGCCCTCGGCAAGGCGCGGTACATCATCGAGACCGAGGAGTGGAAGGTCCAGCCGGTGGCCGACGGGGCGTCGAACGAGACGATCCTCGCCAACGGGCTGAGCGCCGTGAAGACCGGCGCCACCGCCACGGCCGACAAGATGAACGCCTTACTGGCCGCGAAGGCCAAGGCCGCGCCCGGCGGCGATGACATGGGCGGCGCCCACGCCGATCACGGTGGCGCTCCGGCGCCGGCGGCCGGCGCCGGCGACAGCGGCAAGTCGGTGCGCATCATGTACCGCGAGCTGTCGGCGCAGATCGCGCTCGCGAAGGGCGACCAGGATGGCGCGGTAGCGCTCCTCAAGGAGGCCGTGCAGATCGAAGAGAGCATGCGCCCGCCCAACGGCGCCGCCGATCCGGTGAAGCCGTCTCACGAGATGCTTGGCGAAGTGTTGCTGGCGGTCGGCAAGCCGGCCGATGCGGCCACCGTGTTCGAGGCGAGCCTGCTGCGGATGCCCAATCGCGCGCGGTCGCTCATGGGCGCCGTGAGGGCGCACGCGGCTGCCGGCAACAAGGCGCTCGCGGCCGAACGGCTCGCGACGCTGAACAGCTTCTGGAAGGGCAAGCCGTTCAGCAACCCGACCACGGAAGCCAGGTAGCGGCGGGTCTTTAGACTCGCCTCGACGGGGCGGGCCGGAGTAACATCAGGGGTTGCAGGCGCGGACGAAATCCGCGCCTGCATGTCTTCCCCCCGGTCAGACAGAACATGCCGCCTTCCACACGTGACTCGTCCCTCGTCATCCGTGGCGCCCGTACCCACAACCTGAAGAACGTCGACCTGACGCTTCCGTCGGGCAAGCTGATCGTGTTCACGGGTGTCAGCGGGTCCGGCAAGTCCTCGCTGGCCTTCGACACGATCTACGCCGAGGGGCAGCGGCGCTACGTCGAGTCGCTCTCGGCGTACGCGCGCCAGTTTCTTGAGCGGATGGAGAAGCCGGACGTCGATCGCATCGACGGCATCTGCCCCTCGATCGCGATCCGCCAGAAGAACAGCATCCGCAATCCGCGCTCCACGGTCGGCACTGTGACCGAGATCCACGACTACATGCGGTTGCTGTACGCCCGCGTCGGGCGGACCATCTGTCACAAGTGCGGCCAGGCAGTCGTGCGCGAGACCGCCGAGGTGGTCGCCACCAGCCTTCTCACGCTGCCCGAGGGCTCACGGTTGCTGTTGGGCTTCGACATGCCGGTAATGGAGATGGACGAGGCCGCAGAAGGCGGTGACGATTCGGACGACGCCGATGCGACGGAGCGGGATGCGGTGAAGTCTCGCAAGCCGGCCCAGGCGGCGAAGTCCAGATCCGAGGTGACCGCCGCCCTGGTCGATGGCTTGCGTCGCGGTGGCTTCGGACGGTTGCTCGTGGACGACAATGCCGTGGCTTTCGAGGAGGTCGATCCGGCCGTGCTCAAGGCCGCCACCGTGCTGCGCGTGGTGGTGGACCGGATCAAGGCCTCGCCGGATGCGCGCACGCGGATGACCGATTCGATCGAGACCGCGTACGCGGAAGGCGGCGGGGCCGCGTGGGCGCTGCAGTTGGGCGAGGATGGCGCCGCGCCGGCGTGGCATCTGTTCTCGGAGCGGTTTGAATGCCGCACGTGCGGCATTCCCTACGAAGATCCGCAGCCGCGCCTCTTCTCGTTCAATAACCCGTTCGGCGCCTGCCCGACCTGCCACGGCTTTGGCAACATCATCGAGCTCGACCTCGACCTGGTCGTGCCGGATCAGGCCAAGTCGATCAACCAGGGCGCCGTGGAGCCGTGGACCAAGCCGCACTATCGGCCGCAGTTGGCGGAGTTGAAGCGCGCCGGCAAGACGAAGGGCATCCGGTTCGACGTGCCGTGGCAGGACCTGACGCCGGAAGAGATCTCGTTCGTGGTCGACGGCGTCGGCAAGGAGTACGAGGGCATTCGCGGATTCTTCCGCTGGCTGGAGCGCAAGAAGTACAAGGTGCACGTCCGCGTGTTTCTCAGCCGCTATCGGGGGTATCTCACGTGCACCGACTGCGGCGGCGCGCGGCTGCGGCGCGAGGCGCGTGACGTGCAGGTCGGCGGCGTCACGATCGACCGGGCGTCCTCCCGAACGGTCCGCGACGCGCAGCAGTTTTTTTCCGAGTTGCAGCTGACCGACAAGGAAGCGGTCATCGCGGAGAAGGTGCTGAAGGAGATCCGCCGCCGGCTGGGGTTTCTTCGTGACGTCGGTCTCGACTACCTGACGCTGGATCGACTGTCGTCCACGCTGTCTGGAGGCGAGGCCCAGCGCATCAACCTGGCGACGTCGCTGGGATCCGCGCTGGTGGGCACCCTCTACGTGCTGGACGAACCGTCCATCGGCCTGCACACCCGCGACAACGAGCGTCTGATCAACATCCTCCGCCAGCTGCGCGATCAGGGCAACACGGTGATTGTCGTCGAGCACGACGCCGACATGATCGCCGTGGCCGACTATGTCGTTGACATGGGCCTTGGCGCAGGCGAACACGGCGGCCGCGTCGTGCATGCCGGCACCCTGCCGGAGTTGATGAAAGACCCGCTCTCGCTGACGGCGAAGTACCTGCGGGGCGAACTGGGCATTCCCGTGCCGGCGGCGCGGCGCAAGGGCGCGCCGCAGCGCATCCGCCTGTTTGGCGCCAGCGAGCACAACCTGAAGCAGGTCGACATCGAGGTGCCGCTCGGCGCGCTCACCTGCGTCACCGGCGTGAGCGGGTCGGGCAAGTCCACGCTCGTGCACGACGTGCTCTATGCCGCGATGAAGCGCGCGAAGGGTGACTGGGACCGCAAGGTCGGTGCCCACCAGCGGCTCGAGGGGCACGAGTATGTGACGGACGTGGTGCTGGTCGACCAGACGCCGATTGGCCGGACGCCCCGCTCGAATCCCGTGACGTACCTGAAGGCGTTCGATGCCATCCGCGAGCTGTTTGCCGGCACGAAGGACGCGAAATCTCGCGGGCTGACGGCGAGCCACTTCTCGTTCAACGTGCCGGGCGGCCGCTGCGAGGCGTGCCAGGGCGAGGGCGAGGTGCGCGTGGAAATGCAGTTTCTCGCCGACGTGTTCGTGCCATGCGAACAGTGCGACGGCCGGCGTTTCAAGTCACAGGTGCTCGACGTCCGGTACAAGAACAAGAACATCACCCAGGTGCTGGAGATGACCGTCCGCGAGGCGCTCGGATTCTTCGGCGCCACGCCGAAGGTGATGCGCCGGCTGCAGGTGCTCGACGAGATCGGCCTGGGATACCTGCGGCTCGGCCAGCCCGCCACGACGCTGTCGGGCGGCGAGGCGCAGCGCATCAAGATCGCGGCGCACCTGTCATCGCATTCCGGCGAGCGGCTCCTGTATAT
>JABMNB010000736.1 GCA_013205335.1 Rhodospirillales bacterium | reverse complement strand
GGCGGCGCCGTCGACCAGGATCACCGCGACCTGCGCGCCATCGAGGCCGAGACGAGGCGCTCCATGCAGCAGATCGACAAGCTGATCACCGATCTCAACGCCGAGATCAGCCGCGAGAACGCCTTTCTGGCGCGCGAGCGTGCCAACCTTGCCGCTCTGTCCTTCGGGGTGAGCCTCGGCCGTCTCGGCGCGCCGGCGAGCGGACAGCGGTCCGCCGTCACGCCGCAGCCGTCACGCCAGCCCGTCCCGCTGCAGTAGCCCCCCGCCGACCCTCGAGTTGATCTTCCTCACGGACAGTCGCGCGATCCCTGCCCGGGGCGTAGAGTGACATTCATGGCCAGTCGCTTCCTTGCCCTCGTCGGCATGATCCTCGCTTTGGCGCTGCCGGCGCAGGCGCAGGTGTCTGCGTCCGACCAGACCGCCATCCGCGACGTGATCGAGGGCCAGGTCGACGCCTTCCGCCGCGACGACGGCGACGCGGCATTCGGTTACGCCTCGCCCAGCATCCAGGGCATGTTCGGGTCCTCCGAAATCTTCATGGACATGGTGCGTCAGGGCTATCGACCGGTCTACCGGCCGCGCGTCTTCGAGTTCCGCGAGATCGTCACCCTGCATGGGATGGTGACGCAGAAGGTCCATGTGGTCGGCCCCGACGGCCGGCCGGTCACCGCCTTCTATCCGATGACGCAACAGCCCGACGGCAGCTGGCGCATCGAAGGCTGCTACCTGCAGGCGCCGGACGAACACCAGGCCTGATCGTCCCTGCTCATGTCTCGTGTTTCGCCCAAGGTGCTGGCGCTGCTCGCCGCGCTCACCCTCGTCTGGGGCACCAACTGGCCCCTGTTTCGAATCGCGCTCGACGAGCTGCCGGTCTGGACTTTCCGCACCATGGTTCTGGCGACGGCCGCGATCGTGCTGACGGCGATCCTGCTGGTGCGCCGTGAGAATTTCGCCGTCCCCCGGAACAAATGGCCGGCGCTCATTCTCGCCTCGGCGATGAACATCGGCGTCTGGAACATCGCGACGTCGCTGGCGGTGCTCTACATCCCCTCCGGTCATGCTTCGGTGCTGGCCTACACCATGCCGCTGTGGGTGGCGGTGCTGGGCCTCGTCGTGTTCGGCCAGAAGCTCACGGGCCGCCTGCTGGCCGCTCTCGCGATCGGCGCCGGCGCCGTCGCGGCGTTGATGATCCCGAATTTCGAAAGCTACGCCACCGCGCCCCTCGGCCTGTTCTGGGGACTGCTGGCGGGCTTCTGCTGGGCCATCGGCACCTTCGTCGTGAAGCGCACGAGCTGGCCCGGCATGGGCCTCTCCCTCACCTTCTGGCAGATCCTGATCACGCTGCCGCCGGTCGCGCTGGGCGCGCTGATCTTCGACGGGCTGCCGACGCGCTGGCCGTCCACACCGGTCCTGATCGCCACGATCTACACCGGTGCCATCCCGATGGCGCTTGGCACCATCGCCTGGTTCACCCTCGTGAAGCTGCTGCCGGCGCAAGTGGCCGCCCTGTCCTCCATCGCCATTCCCATCGTGGCGATCGTGAGCGGCATTCTGATCCTGCAGGAGCCGTTGTCCGCTCTGCAGGCGGTCGCCATCGGCTCGACCGTACTCTCGCTCTGGCTCGCTCTGGTGCCGGGCCGACAGCGGTAGTTGCCTCCGGCCGTTGCAATTCCCACATGGAAGGCGGGTATTGGAGGCCCGGGTCCATGACGAGAGGCGATCCCCGAGACTGGATGTGGTCGGAAGCGCTGCAAATGCTCGCGCAGGCCGAACGGCTGCATCAACAGGTATTCAGGCCGCAGACGGCGGGCCGCCTGCGCGCGAACTGGGAGCCGCCGGTCGACGTGCTCGAGACCGACCACGAGGTGCTGATCCTGGCGTCGCTGCCCGGCGTCGATGTCGAGAAGGTCGAGGCCGTGATCGAGAACGGCACGCTGGTCCTGTCCGGCGAACGCATCGTTCCGGCCGAGCTGCGGACCGCCAAGATCCATCGCATGGAGCTGCCGCAAGGCCGCTTCGAGCGGCGCATCGACCTGCCGCCGGGCCGGTACGGCGACGTGCGGCGTTTCGAGGTGAATGGTTGCCTCGCGGTGACGCTCGCGAAGGTCGGCACGCGGAGGCAGCCATGAGCCCGCAGGATGACGCGGGCAAGCCCGTGACCGCCACAGCGCCCGAGGCAAAGCTCGACGCGAAGCCCTTGCCGCCCGACGTGCTGATCGTCGTACCCGTGCGCGACCTCGTTCTTTTCCCCGAGATGGTCTTCCCGGTGAGCGTCGGCCGGCCGTCGTCGGTCGCCGCCATCCAGCAGGCCGTGCGCGAACAGCGCCAGATCCTGTTGGTGCTGCAGCGTGATGCCTCGAAGGAAGAGCTGGTGCCAGCCGATCTGCATCCGGTCGGCACGGTGGTCAACATCCTGCGCTATGTCACGACGCCCGACGGCAACCATCACATCGTCTGCCAGGGCGTGCAGCGCTTTCGCACCACCGACTTCGTCGAGGGCCATCCGTTCCTCCTGGCGCACGGGCTGCACCTGGCCGAACCGACCACGACCGGGCCGGAGATCGAGGCGCGCTTCCTCGTCCTGAAGCAGCAGATCCGCGACACGCTCGAGCTGCTGCCGCAGGTGCCGCAGGAGCTGCGCCAGACCGTCGAGGCCACGACCTCGGCCGGCGCGCTCGCCGATCTCGCCGCCTCCTATCTCGATTCCAAGCCGGACGAGAAGCAGGAGATCCTGGAGGCGGTCGACCTCGTGCCGCGCCTCGACAAGGTGACCCAGCTCCTGTCCAAGCGGCTCGAAGTGCTGCGGATCAGCAGCGAGATCGGGCGCCAGACCAAGACCTCGCTCGACGCCCGCCAGCGCGAGATCGTGCTGCGCGAGCAGATGGCCGCCATCCAGCGCGAGCTGGGCGAAGACGATTCGAGCAAGCAGGCGATCGCCGATCTCGACAAGGCGATCACCGACGCGAAGATGCCGCCCGAGGCCGAGGCCGCCGCGCGCAAGGAATTGCGCCGCCTGCAGCGCACTCCCGAGGCGTCGGCCGAGCACGGCATGATCCGCACCTATCTCGACACGCTGGTCGAGCTGCCCTGGGCACTGCCCGAGGCACAGCCGATCGACATCGCCGAGGCCCGGCGTGTGCTAGACGCCGACCATTTCGGCCTGGAGAAGATCAAGAAGCGCATCGTCGAGTATCTCGCCGTGCGCAAGCTGGCGCCCGAAGGCAAGGCGCCGATCCTGTGCTTCGCCGGACCTCCCGGCGTCGGCAAGACCTCGCTCGGCCAGTCGATCGCCAGGGCGATGGGCCGCAAGTTCGCACGCGTCAGCCTGGGCGGCGTCCATGACGAGGCCGAGATCCGCGGCCATCGCCGTACCTATATCGGCGCGCTGCCCGGCACGATCATCCAGGCAATCCGCAAGGC
>JABMNB010000735.1 GCA_013205335.1 Rhodospirillales bacterium | reverse complement strand
GGCACCGGCGTTGCCGCCGGCCGCAGCGACCAGCGGACCGCCCGTGACGTCCCGGCCTTGTCGGTGAACAGGAAGGCATGGAGGCCGTTGAACGCGTCCTCGGCATAGCTCGAGGTCCATGGGGCGGTCCCGGCCCAGCCGACGAACGTCGTGAATTCGGGGTGGCGGCCAATGAACGCCTTCATCGCGTCAGGCCCCTTGTCAGCCGACTGGTGCAGGTCGAAGAACGCCTCCGGCGTCGACACCGCGAAGACCGGCGCGTCGATCATGGCGCTGCGCCACACCTCGCCGTTCGGCGTCGCGATCTGCAGGCCCATGCCGCGCACCCGCACCGTCGCATCGGCCGCGTCGGGACTGGACGTCGCCAGGTTGAAGCGGCCCAGCACCGGCCAGGTGCCTGGAGTGAACACCTGCGCCGTCGACAGCGACGCACCGTTGCCGTTCGACTGGAACTCGCCGGTGAAGCAGATGCCCTTGGCATGGTTGCGCCGGTGACCGAGCGCCGGGCCGCCGGGCGGCGCCAGCGAGGCGACGAGTTTGGTGGGCGTCAGGCGCTGCGGCGACAGCCAGCCCGCGGTGTAGGCGAAAGCCGCCGCGCCGCCCGCGACGACGAGCGCGATGACGGCGAGGGAAACGAACGGAATGCGGGAAGGACCGTCGGAAGATCGTGAAATGGGAGGGCACCTGTCTGGTCGTCGGTTGTAGTATGCCTGCAGGACCGCGCGCCCGTCCTTGCGCAATGCGCGCCGCCTGCTCGAGAGCCTGCGAGAATGTCAGGCGCCTCCGATCCTCGCCCCGACGTGACCTACCCCGCATACGAGCTTGCGCGCCACCTCGCCGGACAAACGCCCGCTCCGGGCGAGCCGAAGCAGGCGATGGCGCTCGGCCCCCATGCCGACCAGCTCCCGCTTCCGCCCGAGTCCATCGATCCGGCGCGCAGGATCGCGGTTTGCTCCGAGGACTCCCCGGAGAAGACTTTCAATCGAACAGCGTCGCCAGTCGTTTCTTCATCTGATCGGCGACGTAGAGCGCCAGGGCCTGGATGGTGGAGGTCGGGTTCACCCCGCCCGAGGTCACCCAGATGCTGCCGTCGACAATGAAAAGGTTCTTCACGTCGTGGGCCCGTCCCCACTCGTTCACCACCGAGCGATCTGGATCCGTGCCCATCCGTGCCGTGCCCAGCAGATGGCCGGGATAGTTCAGCGCCGTACGCGAGGCGTAGAGCCGGGTGGCGCCAGCCTCCGTCAGGATCTCTTCGGCACGGGCAATGCCGTGCTCCATCATGCGGCGCGTGTTCTCGCTGATCGTGTAGTCGATTTTCGGCGCCGGTATGCCGTTGCTGTCCTTGAGCACGGAATCGAGGGTGACCCGGTTGTGCTCCTCGGGAAGATCCTCGCAGGCGACGCCGATGCTCAGCCGGTGATCGAGCAGTTGCCGGTACTGCCGGTGATGATCGCGGCCCCAGGGCAGCAGACCGGAAGTGGCGCCGATGACCGCCTGGGTGGCCGGACCGGTGCCCCGGCCGAACTGCAGCGTATAGCCACGCATGAAGTCGCGTGACGGATCGGTCTCGTAGAACTGCTTGCTCCAGATGCAGTTGATGGGGCCGCGTCCGCCGTCCATCCCCTCCTCGACATAGCCGGACACGATCGGCCAGGGATGCAGCATCAGGTTCCTGCCCACCAGGCCGGAAGAATTGGCGAGGCCATCTGGGAACTTCGCGGAGGCCGAGTTCAGCAGCAGGCGCGGGGTTCCGACCCCGTTGCAGGCCAGGATGACGACCTCGGCCGGCTGGAACCGCTCGACGCCGTCGGCATCGTAGTAGATGGCGCCGCTGGCCATGCCGTGCTCGTCGGTGGTGATCTCGCGCACCCGGCAGCGCGTGCGCAGCTCGACTCCGGCCCGGATCGCCAATGGCCAGTAGGTTATGTCGGTGCTGGCCTTGGCGCCCTGGGCGCACCCCGGCGTGCAGTGGCCTATGTTGATGCAGGCCGCGCGCCCCTCGTACTCGGTGGTGGCGATGGTGGTGTCGGACGGCCACCAGTGCCAGCCCAGCCGGTTCATCGCCTGGGCATAGCGCGTGCCGGTCCTGCCGAGCCCGATCGGCGGCATGGGCGGATGGCGCGGCGGCACGCCGGGATCGCCGGCCAGGCCGGAGACGCCCATCATCCGGTCGTTCTCGTCGTAGAACTTTTCGAGGGCCCAGTAGTCGACGGGCCAGTCATCGGCCACGCCATCGAGCGACTTCACGCGGAAGTCCGAGGGATGCATGCGCGGCCAGTGGGCCGTGTAGATGACGGTGCCGCCGCCGACGCCGTTGAAGTTGGCGATCTTCATCAGCGAGTTGTCGTCGTTGACCGGGTAGTCTGTGTCGCGACCGCGACGGTTGGGACTGATCTCGAAGTCCGTGTAGCGCCGCGCCTCCCAGTCGCGCCCGTTGCTGGGAAAATCGGTCGGCTTCATCCAGTCGCCCTGTTCCAGGCACAGGATTCGCATTTTCGTTTCGGCCAGGCTCCACGCCACGGCCGCGCCCGAAGCGCCGGACCCGATGATCAGCACGTCGACCTTCTCGTTGCCGGCCATCTCAGCTCTCCCCCGCCGGCACAACACGATCGTCGCGCCAGAAGGGCTGCCGGCCGCGGACGACGTCGAGCAGCGACCAGTCGCCCTGCTCCAGCACGTAGCCCTTCGGGAAAGGCGCGCGGGCCTCGTGCCCGAGGGCCAGCAGGACACGGTCATCGCGATAATAGGCACCCACGATCACCCGCCCCAGGGCAACCGCCGGCGCGCCGCCGCCGGCATACCAGTCGTTGATCAGGGCTTCCCGTCCGTCCCGGTCCAGGGCGGCGAAGGCACCGCCCGACTTTGCCGCGACCGCGGCCAGGGCTTCCCGGATCAACGGAAGGTCGCGGCCCAGAGACCTCGCGATATCGTCCAGGATGGCCGGATCGTCCGCCCCCGGCATGCCCGAGACGGCGTCTTCGGGAACCATCGTTGCGGCGATCCTGCCGAGAGCGAGGATTTCCGCGGCTGTAAGTCGAGCGTCGAGATCGGTGACCATGTGAACCTGCTGACATTCAGTCTAGGCGATCGAGCGGCCGCCATCGACCTGCAGATTGAAGCCGCGACAGGGGCGTCTGCGGCGTCTCAGTGGATCGTGTAGCCGCCGTCGACGATGAGGTCCTGGCCGGTCAGGAACGAGGCGTCGGTGGTCAGCAGCCAGTGCACGACCTCGCCGATCTCCTCCGGCCGGCCGAAGCGGCCCATCGGCACGTAGTCCATGCGCCGGGCGGATTCCTCGGGCTGGTCGCGCGCGCGGTCGAGCAGCGGCTGGGTGGCGATCGGTCCCGGCGATACGGTGTTGACTTGGATGTTCTCGCGCGCCAGCTCCAGCGCCATCGACTTGGCGAGATGGATCAGCGCCGCCTTGGTCATGCCGTAGATCGTGCGCGTCTGGTAGGCGACCGTGCCGAGCTGGCTCGCGACATGCACGATGCGGCCGCCGCCCTGGCGCCGCATCGACGGGAGCACCGCCTGGCTGGCGAGGAACGGCGCCCGCAGATTGACGGCCACTGCCTTGTCGAACTCCGCGGCGGTGAAGTCGCCGAAATTGCGGTTCAGGCGGATGGCCGCATTGTTGACCAGCAGGTCGATCCGGCCGAAGCGCTTCTCCGCCTGGGCGACCATCGCCAGCACGGCGTCGGCATCGCCGAGATCGGCGGTGAGCGGCACGACACCATCGGCATCGCCCAGCAAAGCGGCGCATTCGCGGGCCACGGCGTCAGGCGAGTCGTCCGCGACGAGCAGCAGCTTCGCTCCCGATCCCGCGAGACGGCGCGCCACGGCGGCGCCAATGCCCACCGGCGACGAGGCGCCGGTCACGATCGCGACTTTTCCCTGCAACGGTTTCATTCTCTCGTCTCCGGACTCAGGCGATGATGCCGTAGCGTGCCTGCTGTTCGGCATGACCCTCGCGGTAGCGGCCATAGGCGCGCCGGTGCGCTTCGGCCTGCGCGGCGGCGTCGAGGGTTCGCGGATCGTCCTCGAG
>JABMNB010000734.1 GCA_013205335.1 Rhodospirillales bacterium | reverse complement strand
CTTGTACCCGGTCGAGGATTTGATCGTGTTGCCGTGCATGGGATCGCAGGACCACACGACATGGCGCCCCTCGGCGGTGACCTTGCGAATCAACGGCGGAAGACGATCGCCGACAGCATCCGCCCCCATTCGCGCGATGATGGTTATTCGTCCGGGATCGTTATGCGGATTGAGCCGATCGATCAGACGCAGCGCATCGTCGGCCTTGAGCGACGGTCCCGCTTTGAACCCCAGGGGATTGCCGACGCCGCGGAGGAATTCGACATGGGCGCCGTCCAGTTGCCGGGTGCGGTCACCGATCCAAAGCAAGTGGGCCGAGGTGTCGTACCACCGCCCGCTGGTCGAATCGACGCGGGTGAGCGCCTGTTCGTAGCCCAGGAGAAGCGCCTCGTGGGACGTATAGAAATCCGTCTCGCGCAACGCCGCGGTGGTTTCGGCGGTCAGACCGCATGCCGCCATGAAATCAAGCGATTCGGATATCCGGTCGGCGAGCGCGCGATAGCGCTCGCCCTGCGGGCTGTTCTCAAGGAACCCCAGATTCCACCCGTGCACCCGGCGGAGCGACGAATAGCCGCCATGCGAGAACGCCCGAATCAAATTCAGCGTGCTCGCCGATTGTCCATAAGCTTGGAGCCACCGCGCCGGATCGGGTTCGCGCGCCGTCTCGGCGAATTCAATCCCGTTCACGATGTCGCCGCGGTAGCTGGGCAACGTCACGCCGTCCTGCACCTCGTTGGCATCGCTGCGCGGCTTCGCAAACTGACCGGCGATACGCCCGAGCTTTACCACCGGCACGCCGGCGCCATAGGTCAGCACGACGGCCATCTGCAGCAGCACGCGGAACGTGTCGCGGATATTGTTGGCGGTGAAATCGACGAAGCTCTCGGCGCAGTCGCCGCCCTGCAGCAGGAAGGCCTCGCCGCTGGCGATCTTGGCCAGCGCCGCCTTGAGCTTGCGCGCCTCGCCGGCGAAGACCAGCGGCGGATAGCGGCGCAGGCGCGCCTCGGCATTCGCCAGAGCGGCGGCATCCGGATAGACCGGCATTTGCAGGGCCGGCCGGCTCCGCCAGCTGGTCGGCGACCAGTCGGCGACGCTCGAAGAACGGGACTGCCCTTTAGCGGCGGTCCGCGAATCGGCCCTGGACTGGCCCTGGATCGCGGTCATCTACTCCTCCTCGACCCGCGGGTCGAAGGGACCGGCGGGGTGGGTGAACCTATACGTGCTGTGGATAAAAAACCAGCCGGCACGCGGGTCCCGTTCTACTCCGCGGCTGCCCGGGTCGGGGTCGTGTCCGCCCGCGCCGTGCGCATGGTGACGAACTCCTCGCCGGCGGTCGGGTGGATGCCGACGGTGGCGTCGAAGTGGGCCTTGGTGGCGCCCGCTTTCATGGCAACCGCCAGGCCCTGGATCAGCTCGGCCGCGTCGTCGCCCACCATGTGGATGCCGACCACCCGATCGGTCGCCGCCTCGACGATCATCTTCATGAAGGTGCGCTGGTGGCGGCCGGAGACCGTGTACTTCATCGGCCGGAATGCGGCCGTGTAAATGCGCAGCTCACCCAGCTGCAGCTTCGCCTGCTCCTCCGTCAGACCGACGTTGGCCATCTCCGGCTGGCAGAACACCGCCGACGGCACGTCGTGATGATTGGCCTTGCGCGGCTTCTTGCCGAACTCGGTGTCGGCAAAGCAGTGGCCCTCCATGAGGGCGACCGGCGTCAGGTTGATGCGGTCCGTGACGTCGCCCACCGCCCAGATATTGTCGGCGGTCGTCTTCGACCATTCGTCCACGGCAATAGCGCCCGCCTTGTTGAGCTGCACGCCCACTTTCTCGAGGCCGAGGCCGGACGTGTTGGGGGCGCGGCCGGTCGCGTACATCACGCAATCGGTATCGAACTTGCCGCCGAGCGGCGTATGGACCTCGAACGGGCCCGAGCCGTCCGGGCCCCTGGCGACGATGCGACCGATCTCCATCTCGGTCCGCATGCGGATGCCGCTGTCGACCATCGCCTGATGGACGAAGGTGCGGCACTCCTCGTCGAAGCCGCGCAGGACGCGGTCGCGCCGCAGCACGATATCGACCTTGGCGCCGAGCCCGCGGAAGATGCCGGCGAACTCGACGGCGATGTAGCCGGCGCCGACGATCGTGATGTGCCTGGGCAATTCGGGAAGATGAAAGGCGTCGCTCGAAGTGATCGCCAGCTCGGCGCCCGGGATCGACGGGATCACGGGATGGCCGCCGGTCGCGATCAGTATCTTCTCGGCAG
This sequence comes from Rhodospirillales bacterium, assembly GCA_013205335.1. Taxonomy (GTDB): domain Bacteria; phylum Pseudomonadota; class Alphaproteobacteria; order Reyranellales; family Reyranellaceae; genus Reyranella. The sequence continues at coordinate 3,182 of JABMNB010000734.1, read as the reverse complement.
TGATCGTCTCCTCGCCGACCTGGATCGTGTGGCGGTCCATCAGGCGGCCACGGCCCATGTGCAGTTTCACGCCGGCCCCGTCGAGCAGGCGCAGGTACACCGCGTTCAGCCGGTCGACTTCCCTGTTCACGTTGTCGCGCAACGTCACCCAGGAATGCGTCGGCGGGGCGACGGTCCAGCCGTAAGCCGCCGCGTCCTCGAAGTCGTGTGCGAATTTCGAGCCATACATCAGGAGCTTCTTCGGGACGCAGCCGCGGATCACGCAGGTGCCGCCGACGCGGTAATCCTCACAGATGCCGGCACGCGCACCATGGGTCGCCGCAATGCGCGACGCGCGCACGCCGCCGGAGCCGGCGCCGATGACGAACAGATCATAGTCGTAGGCCATAGTTATCCCCGACGAGAACAAAACCTCAACGCGGCCATAATTCGGTCGCGGGGCAGACTATATCGGGGCCCAGACGAGCCGGTAAGGGAAATGGCGCGTGTATTGCTGTCTCCTGATACCACTATAGGGATATGTCCATGTTGAGATTTTCGCTGTTCACGACTGCTTTCCTGATGCTGGCTGGCCCCGCCCTTGCCGCTCCCGGCGACTCTCCCGCCGCAGCATCCCCTTCCGCACCGGCAACCCGGCCGGCGCGCGCCGACGGCGGTGTCATGCGCTACGACGCCAACAAGGATGGTTCGGTCACGATCGAGGAATGGAAAGCCGGCCAGCAGGCGCGCTTCAAGCGGCTCGACGCCAATGGCGACGGCAAACTGAGCCAGGACGAGCTGTTTGCCCGCACCCCGGCGGTCGGCAACAGTGTCCTGCCGACCGACCGTCAGGCCGGGCAGCAGTCGAGCTATTTCCTGCTCCTCGACACCGACAAGGACGGGTTCGTCACACTGACGGAGTTCATGGCCCAAACCGACCGCAACTTTGCGCGTTGCGACCTCGACAAGAACGGTCGCGTCGACACGGCCGAGTGCCGCCAGGCACTGCAGCGTAAACCTGCGACACGCTAGGTCGCTCGATCGCCGCCGTGCAATTCCAAAGAAAAAGGCCGCCGGACGATGCCGACGGCCTTCCGCTCAATCATGGATTGTATGTTCAGGAACCTTCGACAGTCATGATGTCGCCGAACAACTCCCAGGTCTCGCCCTTGAATCGCGCCAGCTGCACCGACTGGATCGGGTAATAGTCGGTCGGGCCGGTGCTGACGGTGATGCCCGGCAGCAGCAGCGGCACCCTGTATTTCTTGAAGCTGGTGGCCTGCTTCATCAGGTTCTCGCGCGTGAGCGTGTCGCCGCATCGCTTCAGCGTCTCTTCCATCAGAGTCGAGACGGCATAGGCGAAGATGTAGTTGCCGTCGTCCTGGTTGGCGCCCGGCATGTACTTGTTCATCCAGGCACGCCAGGCCTTCATCTCGGCATTCTCGTTCCACTGCTTGTCGGTGGGATCCATCAGATAGAGCGCCGTGATCTGGCCCTGGCTGTTGTCGAGACCGGCCGGCTTGAGCGTCGAAGCGACCGAGGACGAAACGTTGTTCAGGTACTGGACGGGCTTCCAGCCAATGTCGGCCGCCTTGCGGATGGCCTGGGCAGCGAACTTCGGGATCGAGATGTTGAAGAAGACGTTGGCGCCGGCATCCTTGAGCTGGATGATCTGGCTGTCGACCGTCGGGTCGGTCGTCTCGTAAGTGACATGCTTGACCACCTTGTTGACGTCCTTACCGAGTCCTTCCTTGAAGCCTTCCCAGTAGTCCTTGCCGTAGTCGTCGTTCTGCATCAGCACGCCGATCTTGGGGTCCTTCACGGTCGCGAGGATGTGCTTGGCATAGATGACGGCTTCAGTGTGGTAGTCGGGCTGGAAGCCCATCGTCCACGGGAACTCCTTGTACTTGCCCCATTTGGAGGCGCCGGTCGCAACGTAGAGTTGCGGCACCTTCTTCTGGTTCATGTAGCGGTGGATCGCCGAGTTGGTCGGTGTGCCCAGCGTATTGAAGAGGCACAGCACCTTGTCCTGTTCCACCAACTGGCGGACCACCTCGACGGTCTTGGCCGGATTGTAGCCGTCGTCCATCGTAACGAACTTGACCATGCGGCCGTTGATACCGCCGCGCTCGTTCACGCTCTTCCAGTAGGCTTCCTCGCACCTGCCGATGACGCCGTAGGAAGAGGCTGGCCCGCTATAGGGGTTGGTGTGGCCAATCTTGATCTCCTTGTCGGTCGCGCCGTCATCGTATTTTTTCTGCGCGAGCGCCACACCCGACGCCGAAAAGGCAGCGGCAGCCGATGCTCCGCCAATAAATGAACGTCTGTTGGTCCTCAACGTCGCCTCCTTGGTTGAAACGTTTCTTCCGTTTTTCAGTCGTTAAGCGGAATATCGTCACGCAGAACCAAGGATTTGAAAAGAAGAATCAGCACTCGGCCTGCAGAGGCGCATGGATGTTGCGGCGCACAAGCCAAACAAAAAAGGCCGCTGGAACAACCAGCGGCCTTTGCGTGGTCCGGGACCTTGGAGCTCAGGAACCTTCGGCCGACATGACGTCGCCGAACAGATCCCAGGTCTCGCCCTTGAAGCGCGCGAGTTGCACCGACTGGAGCGGGTAAAAGTCGGTCGGGCTGGTGTTGATCGTGATGCCCGGCAGCAGCAGCGGCAGCTTGTACTTCTGGAAGTTGGCTGCCTGCTTCATGACATTCTCGCGCGTCAGCGTGTCGCCGCACTTCTTGAGTGTCTCGAGCATCAGGTTGGCAACGGCAAAGCCGTACACGTGGTTGGCGTCCGCCTTGTTGGCGCCCGGCATCCACTTATCCATCCAGGCGACCCAGGCCTTGAAGTCGTCTGTCTTCTCCCACTGCTTGTCCGTGGGGTCCTTGAGGTACTGCGCCGTGATGATGCCCTGGCTGTTCTCAAGACCGGCCGGCTTCATCACCGAGCCCACCGAGGCGGACACGTTGTTGAGGTACTGTGCCGGCTTCCAGCCGATGTCGGCCGACTTGCGGATCGCCTGGGCGGCAGCCTTCGGCGTCGCGATATTGAAGAACACGTTGGCGCCCGAATCCTTGAGCTGGATGACCTGGCTGTCGACCGTCGGGTCGGTGACCTCGAAGGTCACGTGCTTGACGATCCTGCCGACCTCCTTGCCGAGGCCGTCGCGGAAGCCCTCGTAATAGTCCTTGCCGTAGTCGTCGTT
>JABMNB010000733.1 GCA_013205335.1 Rhodospirillales bacterium | reverse complement strand
TGGCCCAAGTCTCCGTCTTCTCCGGACCGAGCGCCGCCAGGAGCGAGCCGACCAACGACTGATTGTAGATGTGGCCTGACGGACGGATGAGGATCTGGCCCTTCCACTTCGGATCGGCCAGCGCCTCGTACGTCTTGGGCGCATCGGCCGCCGTCACCTTCTCCTTGTTGTAGAAGATCACGCGGGCGCGCTTGGAGAAGCCGAACCAGTTGTTGTCCGGATCGCGAAGATGCGCCGGCACCGCCTTGGCGAGAACCGCGGAGTTCACCGGTTGCAGGAGTCCCATCTCCCGGGCACGCTCGATCCGGCCGGCGTCTGTGGTGATCAGGACGTCGCACGGGCTCTTGTCGCCCTCGGTGCGCAGGCGCTGAATGAGCGGATCGGGCTCGGCATCGACCCGGTTGATCTTGATCCCGGTCAGATCGGCGAAATTGCCGTATAGCGCCTCATCGGTGTTGTAATGACGGGCCGAATAGAGGTTGAGCGTACCGCCCTGCGCCCAGGCGCGGCGGGCGATGAGCGCGCCGGAACCAAACGCCAGGCCAGTCTTCACGAGCGCGCGTCTCTTCACTTCTTTCTCCACTGCGAGTGAGTATCATTTCCAGATATCACCCGATGTGAGCAAGCGCAATGCGAATGCATTTTATTAACAATCACCCGGCGTTGATAATTTCATTACCCCTTTGCGCCCCAAATGCGGTTGGGTTTAACATTTGCTGTCGGCAAGTGGGGTTTTAGGTCGTGCTTTTGGCGCAGATCCTTGCCCGTCTGGTGGGCGAAGGCCAACTGACCATCATCGATGAGACCGGTCGCTCGCACCGTCTCGTGGGGTCAAAGGCCGGCCCGACTGTCACATTGAGCATTCATGACTGGTGGACCGGCATCCGCCTCGCGCTCCGGCCCCGCCTCGCCCTGGGCGAGGCGTATATGGACGGCCGTCTGACCGTCGAGCAGGGCGATCTTTACGACCTCCTCGATTTGCTCGGGCGCAATATCGCGGCCGTCGAATCGACCTCAACGATGCGCTGGTCCTACAGGACCCAACGCTGGCTGAGACTGCTGGAGCAAAACAATCCCGTCGGAAGGGCGCGGAAGAACGTGGCGCACCACTACGATCTCCGGGGTGAGCTGTACGATTTCTTCCTCGACCGCGACCGGCAGTATTCCTGCGCTTACTTCAGGGTAGGCAACGAGTCTCTCGAGACGGCGCAAGCCGACAAGAAGCGGCATATCGCGGCCAAACTTCTGCTCAAACCGGGACAAGAGGTGCTCGACATCGGATCGGGCTGGGGCGGCATGGGCCTCTATCTCGCCCGCGCCTTCGACGTCGACGTCACGGGTGTGACGCTCTCGCGCGAACAGCACGGCGTTGCGAGCCGCCGCGCCCTCGACGAGGGGGTCGCCGACCATGTGCGCTTCAAGCTGGTCGACTACCGCGAGGAGCCGGGTCGCTACGACCGCATCGTCTCGGTCGGAATGTTCGAGCATGTCGGCTCGGCCCGTTATCTCGAATACTTCACGAAGGTGAAGCACCTGCTGGCGGACGACGGCGTCATGCTGCTGCACTCGATCGGCCGCATGGAACCGCCGGGCGGCACCAATACCTGGCTGCGAAAATACATCTTCCCCGGCGGATACACCCCTGCCCTGTCGGAAGTGCTGGCGGCGATCGAAAAAGCTGGCCTGTGGGTGACCGACATCGAGGTGCTGCGACTGCACTATGCCGAGACCCTGCGACAATGGCGCGAGCGCTTCCTTGCCAATCGCGATCAGATCAAACAGCTCGCGGGCTACGACGATCGCTTCTGCCGCATGTGGGAATTCTATCTCGCGGGCTGTGAAGTGGCCTTTCGATACATGAACCAGATGGTTTTCCAGATTCAGATCGCGCGCCGCCAGAACGCCGTGCCGCTGACACGCGATTACATGGCATCTGGAGAACGCCTGAAGAACGTGTCAGGGTCACTCGCCGCGGAATAGGAAGCTATCCTCGATAAGCGCTGTATATCTTTAGCTCTTAATTCTTTGCGCTGGTGATACCCCTCCCATCTTGGGCAAAGACATGTGATGGAGCCCCTGAAAGAAACCTCGAACGTTACCCGTCTGCCTGGCGTGGACGACGTGCGCCTGCGCGAACCACCGCACAATTTCGAGGCGGAGCAGGCCCTGCTCGGCGCCATCCTCGTGAACAATGCCGCCTATCAGCGCGTCGCGGAGTTCCTGCGTCCCGAACATTTCGCCGACCCCCTGCACGGCAAGCTTTTCGATTCGCTGACGCGGCTGATCGAGCGCGGCCAGGTCGTGAGCGCGGTCACGCTCAAGACCTATGTCGAGCAGGATCCCGGCATGAAGGAAGCGGGCGGCGCGGCCTACCTCGCGAGGCTCGCCGCCGCCTCCGTGCATGTAATTGACGCCGCCTCGTTCGGCCGGGCCGTCCACGACCTCTATCTGCGCCGCCAGCTCATTGATCTCGGCGAGAATGTCGTAAACGGCGCCTTCTCCGGTGACGTCGACGAGACCGCCCTGCAGCAGATCGAAGTCGCTGAAAAGAAGCTCTACGACCTTGCAACGACCGGGCAGACCGAGGGCGGCTTCAGGCCGTTCCGCATGGCTCTCACGGAGGCCATGACCGCGGCCGAGGCCGCCTATGGTCGAGAAGGCAAACTCACCGGTGTGGCGACCGGGCTGTTCCAGCTCGATCAGTTGCTGGGTGGCCTGCACAGGTCCGATCTTCTCATCCTCGCGGGTCGTCCGTCGATGGGAAAGACCGCGTTGGCCACCAACATCGCCTTCAACGCGGCAAAGGCCTACAGAGAGGAAATCGTCGACGGTCATCCCAAGGCAGTCGACGGCGCGGTGGTCGGCTTCTTCTCGCTCGAAATGTCTGCCGAACAGCTCGCCACGCGCATGCTCTCCGAGCAAGCCGAAATCTCCTCGGAGAAGATTCGCAGGGGCGAGGTGGGCAGCCACGAATTCGACAGGGTGCTGAACGTCAGTCACGAACTCGAGCATCTCAACTTCTTCATCGACGATACGCCCGCCCTGTCCATTGCGGCGCTACGTACCCGCGCGCGCCGGCTGAAGCGGACACACGGCCTCGGCCTGATCATCGTCGACTACCTCCAGCTCCTCAATCCGTCGGGAAAGAGCCGCCAGGAAAACCGCGTTCAGGAGGTCTCGGAGATCACCCGAGGCCTGAAGACGCTCGCAAAGGAACTGGATGTGCCCGTGGTTGCGCTGTCGCAGCTCTCCCGCGCCGTCGAACAGCGCGAGGACAAGCGGCCTCAGCTCTCCGACCTTCGAGAGTCCGGCTCGATCGAGCAGGACGCTGACGTCGTGATGTTCGTCTACCGCGAGGAATATTACCTGACCCGCGCCGAGCCCGCGCGGCGTGCCGAGGAGAGCGACCAGAAATTCAACGAGCGCCACGACGACTGGAAGCAGCGCTGTGAACTGACGTACGGCAAGGCCGAAGTGATCGTAGCCAAGCAACGCCATGGCCCCACAGGCATCGTGCGCCTGTCGTTCGAAGGACAATTCACGAAGTTCGGCAACCTCGACGGCGTTGCTGACGAGCCCGTGTCCGCGTTCTAAGGTCGCCGCGTGTCAATTCCTGCCGACGACGACGCGGCGCGACGGGCCGGCGCGATCCTTTCGATCGACCTGGGCGCGATCGCGGCCAACTGGAGAGGGCTGCGCGACGCCGGCCGCGCGACCGGCCGGCCGGTCGATTGCGCCGCCGTCCTGAAGGCCGATGCCTACGGCACCGGGGCGACCGTGGTGGGTCCCCGGCTGGCGGCCGAGGGCTGCCGTCAGTTCTTCGTGGCCCATATCGACGAAGGAATCGCGCTTCGCCGCGTGCTGCCGGAACCGCCGATCTATGTGCTGAACGGGCTGCTCGCCGGCACCGAGGGCGATTTCGTGGAGCACCGCCTCACGCCGGTGCTCAATCACCTGGGCCAGCTCAATGCCTGGCGAGCTGCCGCCCAGCGTTTCAATCAGGCGCTCGATGCCGTCGTGCATCTCGACACCGGCATGCACCGGCTCGGCTTCGGCGCGGAGGACGCGCAGGTCCTGATCAACGAGCGAGGTCGGCTGCGCGGCCTGCGGCTGGCTCTGATCATGAGTCACCTCGTTGCATCCGAAGAAACATCGAACCCGGTCAACGGCGAGCAGCTCTCGCGCTTCCGCACCTTCGTACGGGCGATGCCGGGGGCACCGACCTCGCTGGCCAATTCCTCGGGGATCTTCCTCGGACCGGACTTCCATTTCGACCTGCTGCGCCCAGGTGCCGCGCTCTACGGCATCAATCCCCTGCCCGGTCAGGCCAACCCGATGCTGGGCGTGGTCAAGCTGCAAGCACGCATCCTGCAGACCCGGCGGATAGACGCCTTCCAGACCGTGGGCTATGGCGGCGCCTGGCGCTCGGCGCGGCCAAGCCGGATCGCCACGATTGCGCTGGGGTATGCTGACGGCTATTTCCGTAACCTCGTCAACCGCACCCACGTGCATCTCGCCGGACACAACGTGCCCGTAATCGGCCGCATCTCCATGGACCTCGTGACCATCGACGTGACCGACGTGCCGGAAGCCAGTTGCCTGCCCGGCGCCACCGTCGAGGTGCTGGGCCCGCATCTCACGCCGGACGACCTCGCCGACCACGCCCGGACGAACGCCTACGAGATCATGACCGCCCTCGGCCGGCGCTATCATCGCGCCTATGTCGACGGTTACGCCGACCCGCCAGCCGACGAAACGGGAGAACCGGCGTGACCATTCCCCTGCTCACGATCCTGGGGCGCATGACGCTCGCCTTCCTGGAAGCGATCGGCAGTGTCACGGCGTTCGCGTTCAAGGCGATCCGGCAGGGTCTCCAGCCCCCCTACTATCGCCGGCAGATCCTCCGGCAAATCATGGAAATCGGCTA
>JABMNB010000732.1 GCA_013205335.1 Rhodospirillales bacterium | reverse complement strand
TTGACCTGTTTGGATCACTTCGCGACATAAGATTCAGTGGATTTGCGACACGGCAGTTCCGTCTAGGCCAAAAAGCTGCAACGGCCGGGAGCCAGCCAACAGGAGCTGCAGGTTCCAATCCTCTCGCTCCGACCAATCGACGAGACGAACGGCGCGCAGTAATGCGCGCCGTTGTCGTTTCGGCCAGAGGGGTCAGCCCACCAGCGGGAAGTGGCAGGCGACTTCGCGGCCCGCCGCGATCGAACGCAGCGGCGGCACTTCTTCGGTGCAGCGGGCCTGGGAATGCGGGCAGCGTGTGCGGAACCGGCAGCCCGAAGGGGGATCGAGCGGCGACGGCGGATCGCCCGGCTTGAGCTTGGTGTCGCCCAGCGGGGTGTCGGGATCGGGCACCGGGATCGCCGCCATCAGCGCCGCCGTATAGGGGTGCGCCGGCGTGGCGAACAGCGAGGCCGAGTCGGCGACCTCGCAGAGCCGGCCGAGATACATGACCGCGACCCGGTCCGAGACCGACTTCACCACCGCGAGATCGTGCGCGATGAAAAGCAGCGTGAGGCCGAAGCGCGCCTTCATGTCCTCCAGCAGGTTGAGGATTTGTGCCCGGATCGAGACGTCGAGCGCCGATACCGGCTCGTCGCACACGATCAGGTCGGGCTCGAGCACGAGCGCGCGCGCGATCGCGATGCGCTGGCACTGACCGCCGGAGAATTCGTGCGGCCGGCGGTTCCAGACGAGGTCGGGATCGAGGCCGACAGCCTCCATGACGGCGCGGACGCGACGGGTCCGCTCGGCGCCGTCGGACACGCCCGACACGATCAGCGGTTCGGCAATGATCTCGGCGACCTTGCGACGCGGATTGAGCGAGGCGATCGGGTCCTGGAAGATCATCTGCAGGCGCGGGCGCATGGCCCGCAGCGCCTGGCCGCGCATCTTCGTGAGGTCCTGGCCGTCGAACAGCACGGCGCCGGCCTTGGGCGGCGGCAACTGCAGCAGCGCGCGTGCCAGCGAGGACTTGCCCGAGCCCGATTCGCCGACCAGGCCCAGCGTCTCGCCCTCCTTCACCGAGAGCGTGACGTCGCTCACGGCATGGACGTGGCGGCCGCCGCCCACCGGGTATTCGACCACAAGCCCCTGGATGGCGAGGAGATCGCTCACGCTTGCCCTCCCGGCGCAACGCCCCGCGGATGGAAGCAGGTATAGCCGCGCGCGCCGTCCGTCGTCAGCATCGGCTGCTCGTCATCGCAATGCTCCGTGCGATAGAGGCAGCGCGGTGCGAAGGCGCAGCCGCCGCTGCGCCGCGCAAGGTCGGGCGGCCGGCCAGGAATGGCACTGAGCCGGGTGTGCGTGGGATCGGAGAGCCGCGGCAGCGAGCGCAGCAGCGCCTCGGTGTAGGGCATGCGCGGTGACCTGAAGATGTCGCGCGTCGCCGCCGTTTCCACCGCGCGGCCGGCATACATAACCATGATGTCGTCGGCCCGACCGGCCGCCACGCCGAGATCGTGGGTGATCAGGATCATCGCCATGCCGCGCTGGCGCTGCTCGCCCTGCAGCAGGTCGAGGATCTGGCGCTGCACGGTGACGTCGAGCGCCGTGGTCGGCTCGTCGGCGATCAGGAGCTTGGGCGCGCAGGCGATCGCGATGGCGATGGCCACGCGCTGCCGCATGCCGCCCGACAGTTCGTGCGGATACTGCATCGCTCGGCGCTCCGCCTCGGGAATGCCGACCTCGCCCAGCAGCTCGACGGCGCGACGGGCGGCGGCCTTGGCATCCAGACCGCGGTTCAGGCGCAGGCCCTCGCCGATCTGGCGGCCGATCTTCATCACCGGGTTGAGCGAGGTCATCGGATCCTGGAACACGATGCCGATCTCACTGCCCAGCACGCCGCGGAACTCCCGGGGCGACAGCGCCCGAAGATCGCGGCCCTCGAACAGCACCCGGCCCGCCACCTCCGCGCCCGAGCTCGCGCCCACCAGCCCGATCAGCGAGCGCACCAGCACCGACTTGCCCGATCCGGATTCGCCCACGATGCCCAGCGTCCGGCCCTCGCGCAGGTCGAACGACACGCCATCGACCGCGCGCAACGGCCCGCGTGCCGTGGAGAAGCTCACCTGCGCGCCGCGCACCGACAGGAGCGGTTCTTGGGGCATTGGCTGGCCGCTCACAGCGCCGACCTGCGTGGATCGACCATGTTGCGCACCATGTCCCCCAGGAAGTTGAGCGACAGCACGGTGGCGAACATCACCGCCGCGGGGATCAGCGCCGTGTGCGGCGCTACATCGAGCGCCTCGCGCCCGTCGGCGATCATGCCGCCCCAGCTCGGCTGCGGCGCCGGGATGCCGAGACCCAGAAAGGAGAGCGCGCCTTCGGCAACGATGATCACGCTGATCGCGACCAGCCAGAAGGCGAACATGGGCGGCAGGAGATTGGGCAGGATTTCACGCGTCACGATGCGCCAGTTGCTGGCGCCAATGGTGCGGGCGGCCAGCACGAAGTCGCGGTTGGCCCAGGCCAGCGTGTTGGCTCGCGACACCCGGGCGGCGGCGGGGATCGACAGGATGCCGAGCGCCAGGGTGACGTTGAACAGGCTCTGTCCGAGATAGGCGGTGAAGGTGAGCGCCAGCACCAGCGACGGGAAGGCCAGCAGGATGTCGATGAAGCCGACCGCCAGCAGGTCGACCTTGCCGCGAAAATAGCCCGCGCTCATGCCGATCGCGCCCCCGATCAGGAAGCCGAAGAACGGCGCGCAGATACCGACGATCAGCGAGGTGCGGGCGCCGTAGATCACGCGCGAGAGCATGTCGCGCCCGAGATTGTCGGTGCCCAGCAGATATTCGGCCGACGGCGGCTGGCGGCGCAGGATCAGTTCCTGCGCCGACGGATCGGGCAGCCCGATCCAGTCCGCGGTGATCGCCAGGAAGACCACGAGCATAATCCAGCCCAGCGGCAAAGCGAGCGCCCAGTGCCAGCGGCGCCGCGGCCGGGTGGCGGCGATGACGACGGTCTTAGCTGCGGAAGCGGACATGACGCACCCTCGGGTCGAGCACGGCGTAGAGCATGTCGACCAGGAAGTTGATGACCACGAAGCCCACCGCGATGAACGACACCGTGCCCTGTACGAGGATCAGGTCGCGGTTGAAGATGCCGCCCAGCAGCAGGCGGCCGACCCCGGGCAGGGCGAATATCTGTTCGACGATCACCGCACCGCCGATCAGCCCGCCGATGTTGAGGCCCAGGATGGTAATCAGCGTGAACGACGAGGGGCGCAACGCGTGCTGCAGCAGCACCCGCCACGGCGGCAGGCCCTTGGCGCGGGCCAGCAGGATGAAATCCTCCTTGAGCGTGGTCAGAAGGTCAGAGCGCAGCACGCGCATCAGCACCGTCCACTCGATCAGGCCGAGCGTCAGCGATGGCAGGATCATTGATTCGAAATTGTCCCACAGGCCTTCCGACATCGGCGTGAAGCCGGTTGCCGGCAGCAGGTCGAAGGTCACCGAGAACAGATAGATCAGCACGATGCCAAGCATGAAATTGGGCATCGCCAGGAAACCGAAGGCGGCCGAGGCCGAGAGCCGGTCGAACAACCCACCCGGCTTGCGCACCGAGAGCAGCGCCACCGGGATCGAGATGCCCAGCGCGATGATCTGCGCCATCACCATGAGCTGCAGCGACACCGGCAGCCGGTCCAGGATCGCCTGCGCCACCGGCTCTCCGCTGCGGTAGGATCTGCCGAGATCGCCCGACAGAGCCGAGCCCAGCCAGTCCACGTATCGCACCAGCATCGGCCGGTCGAGGCCGAGGTCGGCGCGCAGGCCCGCAATGTCCTCCGGCGTGGCGAGCGTCCCCAGGATCACGATCGCCACGTCACCCGGGAGGATGTTCACAATGAAAAAGGTGAGCAGGGTCACGCAGAGCAGCACGACCACCAGTCGCACCACCTGGCGCGCGAGCCACGGCACGGGAAACGCCTATGCTATTCCGGACAGAACCGCTTCTACTTGGCGAACCAGGCGCTCTCGACCTGCACGGCCCCGCCGCGCAGCCCGGGAATGCCCCGCACGTTGGCGCGGGTAATGGCGAAGTCGGTGTTGCTGCCGCTCCACAGCCACACAGCGTCGTCGTTCAGGATCTTGATCAGCTCGCAGTAAGCAGCCTTGCGCTTGTTCTCGTCGAGGCTGGTGCGGCCGACCAGCAGCAGCCGGTCGACTTCGGCATTGTTGTAGCCCGAGAAGTTGATCGGGCTCTTCGAATGGAAGTTGGCGAACATCTGCGGATCGACGTCGGCCAGGTCGATGATGCGCCAGCCGGTGACCTGGAAGTCGCGAGACAACGCCTCCTTCACGAGCTGGGTCTGGTCGACCGGCTTGATCTCGACCTCGATGCCGGCCTTCTTCATGTCGGCCTGGAAGACCTGTGCACCCTCGCGGCCGCGCGGCGTGGCGGTGACCGTCATGGTGAGCTTCACGGGCTTGCCGTAGTCGGCGATCAGCTTGCGCGCAGCTTCCGGATCATACTTCAGCGCCCCGTTGTCCTTGCAGTCGATGCCCGAGCTCGGCCCATACGGGTCGTCGTGGACGGGACGAAGTCCCTGTGTCAGCACGGCGGCATTGGCCTTGCGGTTCAACGCCATCGAAACAGCCTGTCGGACACGCTTGTCGTTCAGCGGCTCGCGCTGGGTGTTGAGCGGAATGACCAGCGCGCCGCTGCCAACCCAGTTCAGCACGACCAGGTTCTTGTCCTTCTTCGCCTTGACGATGTTCTCGGCGCGATCCTCCCAGATCACCTGCACGTCGCCCTTCACAAGGCTGGCGTAGCGGGCATCGGAATCCGGCAACGGGCGCACGGTCACACGGTCGAGATAGGGCTTGTCCTTGTCCCAATAGTTGGGGTTGCGCTCGGCAATCAGCCGGTCGGCCGCACGCCATTCCTTGAAGACGAACGGGCCGGTGCCGACGGGATTGCGATTGTAGTCGGCGCCCTTTTCCTGGGCGGCCTTGACCGAAATGATCAGCGTCGTGACGGTGGGCTGTGCCAGCGTCCGGGGCAGCGCCGCGTTGGGGCCGCGCATCTTGAAGACCGCGGTCAGCTCGTCCGGCGCCTCGACCTTCTCGATGGCGAGATAGGCGCGGCCGGCGAAACGGCTGGCCGGATCGAGCAGGCGGTTGAAATGATCTGCGACCGACTGGGCCGTGAAGGCCGAGCCGTCGTGGAACTTCACGTTCGGCCGGATCTTGGCCGTCCAGACGCTGCCATCCTCGTTGGCCGTCATCGACAGGGCCAGCGCGGGCAGCAGGTTGCCCTTGTCGTCGAGACGCATCAGCGTCTCGTAGAACAGCGAAGCCGCCGTCACCGTCGAATTGGAGTAGACGCCGGCACGAACCGGGTCGAAGCCTTCGAAGTCGCTCTCGACCCCGATCGTCAGCGCGCCACCGCGCACCGGCGCCGCGGCTGGAGCCTGCGCGAACACCGGAGCTGCCAAGCTTGCAACGAGACCGGCGCCAAACGCCGCCGCCAGACCAAATCTGCGAGATAACAGTGCCATCAGGCCCTCCCAGGGATCGCGCCGTTAACCGGCATCAACTCTATGGGTGGGAAGATAACGCGGCGCTGGCCAGCCGCCTAGTGGATTGCGGAGGGACTCAAGCCCTCCGCTACATGCAGTAGGCCTGTGCCGCGACGACGGCATTCAGGCCCTGCATCTCCTGCGGCGAGAGATTCGACGGATTGAGCAGGTTGCCGGACGCGCTCACCGACTTGTTCGACTTGCGCAGACCCAGGATGGCATTGGCGCGCTGGTCCGCCGGAATGCGCGCGATGATGCATTGGCACATCTTTTCGGAGGCCGTGACCATGCACTCCTGCAGGAGTTCGTCGGCGCGGGAGGCGGACGAAAAGCCGAGGGTCAGAACAAGGGCGGCAAATCCGGCGGCGATGATACGCATGCAAATCTCCATGGATGCCGCATCCTACACCGTCTCTCAGGCCACCAGCCAGTTCCTCAAGAGGCCGAACAGGCCTGTCATGAACAGGATCGTCAGGGCCACGTTGCGGTAGAGCCGCTCGCTGGCGAGCCCGTGGAACAGCCGCCCGCCTGCCCAGGCACCCAGCACCATGACCGGAAACAGCACGCCGGCGCGCACCAGCGCGTCAACACCCGCTACGCCCGTCGCCAGCACGATCACGATCAGCAGGAACTGCGTCAGGAAGTAATAGGTGACGATGTTGGCGCGGTTGACCTGCGGCGGATCGTTGCCCGAAAGCAGATAGAGCAGCACCGGCGGCCCGCCGACACTTGTCGTGGCCATCATGGCGCCCGAGATGCCGCCCACGATTACCGTCGCCAGCGTCGAGCGGCGCCCGGTGTATTTCCATCCCGTCCACATCAGGAGAACGAAGGCCACGATCACCGCCGACACCGACGTCACGATCGTGTTCTTGTCGACGCTCGCCAGCAGCCAGACGCC
>JABMNB010000731.1 GCA_013205335.1 Rhodospirillales bacterium | reverse complement strand
TCAATTCATTTCCGGTCAGCCTCTGAGGAGAAGTGAAAGGTCCCTCACTGCGTTCGCGATGACAGCGATTTTTGAATCGGCGCACTGCGCCAACTCCAACAGAATTGTCATCCCGAACGCAGTGAGGGACCTTTGAGGCGTACGCGATAATCTGTTGGCGGGCGGTCCCGGCCCTCGATGCTCAGACGACTTCGCTTCTGGCGAAATTGCCGAAGCTTCGCTCCGGCGTGCCGCGGAACAGCGACATGTGCGTATGGGTTGCCACGAACGGGTTGCCCACCGCCTTGCGCCCCAGCACGACCGTCGTGCGGCCGGGCCGGTCGAAGCGGTCGCCGTTGGGGTGGAAACCCCAGGACTGCCATACGCCCATGCCGACGGCGGTCAGCCGGTCGGCCGAGACGATGGCCTCGATCTTAGAGAGATCGTAGCGGAACTCGCGGATCGTGCCCCAGACATTGCGCCACTGCTTCTCCTCGGCCAGCTCGCGGCCGATCATGAAGTCGGTGAAGGTGCCGAAGGCGATCATGTCGTCGGCGAAGATCGACCGCGCGCCTTCGTAATCGACGGCGCGGCAATGCTTCGACAGCGTGTCGAACCACTGGCGCACGGCGGCGAGGTCGTCGGCGGTGACTTGGGTACGAAGGTTCATCACAAGCCTCTCCTAGAGTCCGAAACGCTGCCAGAGTGCGCGCTCCTCGAGCGCCGCCAGCGTAGCCGTTCCGATATTGTCGATCCCGCCTCCGATCACGAGGCCCCCTGTCTGCAGGCCGAAGCGCGACAGCAGGCGACGACGCGGACCGATGACGGGCAGGCGCACCTTGTCGCCATAGCGGGCCTGCAAGGTGGCGCGCAGTTCGCCGAACCCGTCGACCAAGCCGAATTCGATGCCGCGCCGGGCCGTCCAGAACTCGCCGGTGAACAGCATGGACTCGTCGCCCTTCAGCAGCTTGCCGCGCCGCTGGCGGATCCAGTCCTTGAAGCCGTCGTGGATCTCGGCTTGCAGGCGCTTCAGGCGCACGACGTCATCGGGTTGCTCGGGCCGGAAGGGATCGAGCATCGACTTGTTCTCGCCCGAGGTATGGACGCGGCGTTCCACGCCGATGCGCGCGATCAGGTCCTGGAAACCGAAGCCCGAGCTGATGACCCCGATCGATCCCACGATCGAACTCGGGTCGGCGATGATCTCGTCGGCGGCGCAGGCCAGCCAGTAGCCGCCCGACGCGGCGACGTCCTCGACGAACGCGATGACGGGCAGGCCTTTCTCGGTCGCGTGCAGGCGGATGCGCTGCGCGATCAGCGCGGATTGCACGGGGGAGCCGCCGGGAGAGTTGAGCGACAGCGCGACGGCCTTGGCCCCGCGCGTCTCGAAGGCCCGCTTCAGCAGGGGCGCGACGGACTCCATCGACAGGCTGCGACCGCCCAGCAGGCCGCCGGAGGCGATGACGCCCGAGAGGCGAACGACGGGCACGACCGGCCCGCGGCGAAAACGATTCCTGATCCAATCCAACATGCGGGCACTGTCGCGGGCGTGCTTCTAGAAGGCAAGCGGCTGGCCATGGCGCAGGATGGCCTCGGCCTCGTCGGTGTAACCGCCCCCGGGTCGATGCAGCACCAGCGGCTCGGCGTCGCGTCGATGAAGAACCTGCGCACGACGCGCGCGGACGAGCACACGCGCGGCCGGCGGCAGGCGCTTCACGGTGACATCGCCCCAGCCGAGGCGGGCCAGCGTGCCGACGATCTCTTCCAGACGGTCGCTGCGATGGATTGCGAGCAGAGTACCTGCAGATTTTAGCGCGCCCGTCGCAGCGGTCAGCCAGCGCACGAGATCCGTGCTCGATTCGACGGTCGCCAGTGCCTTGCTGCGATCGGGCGATGGATCGGCGACGGCGGCCGGAAGGTAAGGCGGGTTGGTAGCGACATGGTCGAACTGCCCAAGATCGGGCGGCAGGGGCCGCGCCAAATCGTGAACAAGCGTCCGCACGCGATCTGCGGCGCCGTTGAGCACGGCATTGCGCTCGGCCAGGGCCGCCAGCTCCGGTTGCAATTCGATGCCGGCTATATGGCACCCTGCCACCCGCGCGGCGATGCAGAGGCCGACGGCGCCGACGCCGGCCCCCAGATCCAGCACGCTCTCGCCGGCCTGCGCGTCAACGGCGGCCGCCAACAAGATGGCATCGACGGCGATGCGATATCCGCGTCGAGGCTGCAAGAGCTTCACGCGACCGCCCATGACGGCGTTTTCGGTCGGCTCCGATTCCATGCTAGTCATCACTCACGACATCGTGTCGCAACAAACAGGCTTCGCCGGAGAGATAATCTCCCATCATGGCAACCGTCGTCTCCCTCGAGGGCAAACGCAAGTCACCGAGCCTCGAACCGCTGTTGGCACTCTGCACCGACGACATGGCGCAGGTCGATCGCGAGATCGTGGCCCGCATGCGTTCCCCGGTCGCGCTCATTCCCGAGCTCGCCAATCATCTGGTCGGCGCCGGTGGCAAGCGCATGCGTCCGCTGCTCACGGTCGCGGCGGCGCGGCTGTGCGGCTATAGCGATGCGAGCGACCGCCACATCAAGCTCGCGACCTGCGTCGAGTTCATCCATTCCGCCACCCTGCTGCACGACGACGTCGTCGATGTGAGTGCGCTGCGCCGCGGCAAGCCGACCGCCAACACGGTGTTCGGCGACAAGGCTTCGGTGCTGGTCGGCGACTTCCTGTTCACGCGCGCGTTCGAGCTGATGGTCGATGTCGGCTCGCTCGACATCCTGGGTGTCCTGTCCAACGCGTCCTCGACGATCGCCGAAGGCGAGGTCCTGCAGCTCGTCAGCCAGCGCGACACCAGCACGCCCGAGGCGACCTATCTCGAGGTCATCAAGGCCAAGACGGCCAAGCTTTTCGCCGCGGCAGCCGAGGTCGGCGCCATGGTGGCCGGCCGCAACGGGGCAGAGCGCGTGGCATTGCAGAGCTTCGGCATGAACCTCGGCATCGCCTTCCAGCTCGTCGACGATGCGCTCGACTATTCCGGCCGCGAGGCCAAGCTCGGCAAGACGGTCGGCGACGATTTTCGCGAAGGCAAGATCACCCTGCCGGTGATCCTCGCGTTCCTGCGCGGCGGCGCCGTGGATCGCGAGTTCTGGAAGCGGACCCTCGAGAAGCTCGACCAGCGGCCAGGCGATCTCGAACAGGCGCAGAGCCTGATCGAGCGTCATGGGGCGCTGGCCGACACGCTGGAGCGGGCCCGCCATTACGGCTCCATGGCGCGCGATGCGCTCGGCCTGTTTCCCGCCACGCCGCTCAAGGCAGCCCTTCTCGAAGCGGTCGACTTCGCCATCGACCGCGCGCACTGAGCATCCGCCGCGCGATGGCTGCCCAGCACGTTCTCGCGATCGACCAGGGCACGACCAGCACCCGCGCTATCGTTTTCGATGCGACGGGACGCCCGGTGGCGTCGGCGCAGAAGGAACTGCCGCAGATCTTTCCCAAGCCCGGCTGGGTCGAGCACGACCCGGAGGAGATCTGGTCGGCCACGGTCGAGGTCTGCCGCGGTGCGCTTGCGAAGGCCAAGCTCGACGCCAGGGCATTGGTCGGCATCGGCATCACCAACCAGCGCGAGACGACGGTCGTATGGGACCGCGCGACCGGCAAGCCGATCCACAACGCCATCGTCTGGCAGGACCGCCGCACGGCGGACCGATGCGCTGCGCTGAAGAAGGACGGGTACGAGAAGCTCTTCACCGATCGCACCGGACTGCTGCTCGACCCCTATTTCTCCGGCACCAAGATCGCGTGGATCCTCGACCATGTCGCCGGCGCCCGCGCCGCGGCGGAGAAGGGCGCACTCGCCGCCGGCACCATCGAGTGCTTTCTGCTGTGGCGCCTGACCGGCGGCAAGGTGCATGCGAGCGACGCCACTAATGCGAGCCGTTCGCTGCTGCTCGACATCCGCAAGGGCACCTGGGACTCTGAGCTGATGAAGCTGCTGGGCGTGCCGGGCTCGCTGCTCCCCAAGGTCGTCGACTGTTCCGGCGAGCTGGGCGTCGCCGATGCCGGGATCCTCGGCGCACCGGTTCCCATCCTCGGCATGGCCGGCGACCAGCAGGCGGCGACCGTGGGCCAGGCCTGCATCAAGCCGGGCATGGTGAAGGCGACCTACGGCACCGGCTGCTTCGCGCTGCTCAACACCGGCAGCATGGCGGTGCATTCGCGCCACCGGCTGCTCACCACCATCGCCTACCAGATCGATGGAAGGCGCACCTATGCGCTGGAGGGCAGCATCTTCATCGCCGGTGCTGCCGTGCAATGGCTGCGCGACGGGCTTAGGATGATCGAGAAATCTTCCGACGTGGAACGGGTCGCCGCCCAGGCCAGGGACGGCCACGGCGTCTACATGGTGCCGGCCTTCGTGGGGCTGGGCGCGCCGCATTGGGATCCCGAGGCGCGGGCCGCCATCCTCGGCCTGACGCGCGATTCCGGACCCGGCGAGATCGCCGCCGCCACGCTCGATTCGGTCTGCTACCAGACCCGCGACCTGCTCGAGGCGATGCGCGGCGACGGTGCCCAGATCGACGAACTCAGGGTCGATGGCGGCATGGTCGTGAACGATCCGTTGATGCAGCGGCTGGCCGACACGGCGGGCACGCCGGTCGAGCGGCCGCAGGTGACGGAGACGACCGCCCTGGGTGCCGCCTTCCTGGCCGGTCTGAAGGCGGGCCTGTGGCCGTCGCTCGATTCCCTGTCCAAGACCTGGGTGCTCGACCGGGCCTTTCTGCCGGCAGAGGACGCCGCCTCGCGCGACCGCCGCTATGCCGGGTGGAAGGATGCGGTCCGCCGGGTGCGCAGTTCATGATTGCTGGTGAGAGGCGCGGCCATTAGGTTGCGCCCGCCATGAAGTCCCGCGCCAATCCCGTCTACTGCAGCATCGACACGATCGATCTTGCCCACGCCACCAAACTCATCCAGAGCGTCGCCGGAGGACCGAAGCCGGCCGTCGGCGGCATAAAGCTCGGGCTGGAGTTCTTTCTGGCCCACGGCGCGCCGGGCGTGCGCTACGCCTTTCCGACGCCGGTGCGAGCGACGGGTGTGGGCTTCTTCCTCGATCTCAAGCTGCACGACATTCCCAATACGGTGGCCGGCGGAATCCGCGCGGTGGTCGAACTTGCGCCCACCTTCATCACGATCCATGCGGGCGGTGGCCGTGAGATGATGAAGGCAGCGGTGGAAGAGGCCGGCGCGCAGGCTGCGAAGTGCAACGTGCCCCGGCCGAGGCTGCTGGGCGTCACCGTGCTCACCTCGCTCGACCGCTCCGACCTCGAGTCGACCGGCGTCAATGCCGATCCATCCGATCAGGTGCTGCGACTTGCAGCCCTCGCGCATGAGAGCGGCCTCGATGGCGTGATCTGCTCTCCGCTGGAAATCGCGGCGCTCCGCAAGCAGTGCGGTCCCGATTTCGTGCTGATGGTACCGGGCATCCGTCCCGTCGGCAGCGCGGCCAACGACCAGAAGAGGGCAATGACGCCGCGCCAGGCGGTCGATCTCGGCGCCACCAACCTCGTCGTCGGACGGCCGATCTATCAGGCAGCCGATCCGCGCGCCGCCGCCGAAGCGATCGCGCGCGAGGCCGGCGTCAACGACCTATGACAGTCGAGCCATGACGATCGAGGTCAAGATCTGCGGACTGTCGACGCCGGAGACCGTCGATGCCGCGGTCGAGGCAGGTGCCGGCTTCGTGGGCTTCGTCACCTTCCCGCGCTCGCCGCGGCACATCGAATCTCTCGATCTCCTGAAGGCGCTTGCCGAACGCGTCCCGCGCACGGTTGTCCGCGTCGGCCTGTTCGTCGATGCCGACGACACGCTGATCGATGCGCGACTGGCGACGGGCGCGATCGACATGCTGCAGCTTCATGGTTCGGAGACGGCGGAACGGGTCGCGGCGCTCAAGGCGCGCACCGGCAGGCAGGTGATGAAGGCGATCAGGGTGGCAAGTCCCGCCGATGTCGAGCGCGGCATCGCGGACTATGGAAATGTTGCCGATCGTCTGATGTTCGACGCGGCCGACGGCACTCTCCCGGGGGGCAATGCCAAGGCCTTCGACTGGACGATCCTGGCCGGTCGAATCGTGCCGCTGCCGTGGTTCCTTGCCGGCGGCCTCAAGCCCGACAACGTCGCCGAGGCGGTGCGTGTCACGGGCGCGCGCGGGGTCGACGTTTCTTCTGGCGTGGAAGCGACCCGCGGTGTGAAATCCATTGAAATGATCCGCGCCTTTCTCGGCGCGGTGAAGACGTTGTAAGGAGCAGGCGGCATGAAGATCGAAGAGCGGCTGAAGGAACTTGGCATCGAGCTCACGGAGCCGACCACGCCGCTGGGCAGCTATGTCAACGCCGTGCGCACCGGCAACCTGCTCTATATGGCGGGCAAGGGGCCGGGCCTGCCAGGCAAGCCGCTGCCGGTGGGCAAGGTGGGACGCGACTTCTCGCTCGAGCAGGCCAATCGCCTGGCGCGCGACACCGGCCTCAGCATTCTCGCCGCCCTCAAGGCGGAACTCGGCGACCTCGATCGCGTGAAGCGCATCGTCAAGGTGCTGGGCATGGTCAACGCCACGTCGGAATATGGCAGTCATCCGGAAGTGATCAACGGCTGCTCGGATCTGTTCGTCGAGGTGTTCGGCGAAAAGGGCCGCCATGCACGCTCGGCGGTCGGCATGGGCTCCTTGCCGCGCGGCATCCCGGTCGAGATCGAGGTGATCGTCGAGATCGAGGACGACGCGCCGCCGCCGGCCGTATCTGCCAAGCCGGCCGAGGCCAGGCGCAAGGCTGCGCCCGCCCCGAAGACGAAGGCAGCCCCCAAGGCGAAAGCGGCCAAGAAGAAGAAAATCTAGGGCTTTTGACCGACCCCTGCCGGGACTGCTAAGCCGGCCGCTCCCGACAGGAAGATCAATGCCCGACGCACTCAACAGTTTCCGCACCGGCCCCGACGAGCGTGGCCATTTCGGCATTTTCGGCGGCCGCTATGTCGCCGAAACCCTGATGCCGCTGATCCTCGAGTTGGAGAGGGCTTACAACGAGGCCAAGGCCGATCCGGCGTTCCAGAACGAGCTCGACTATCTCCTGGAGCACTATGCCGGCCGCCCCAGCCCGCTCTATTACGCCAAGCGCCTGACCGAGAAGCTGGGCGGCGCCAAGATCTACTTCAAGCGCGACGAGCTGAACCATACGGGCAGCCACAAGATCAACAACGTGCTGGGCCAGGTTCTGATGGCCAAGCGCATGGGCAAGACGCGGGTCATCGCCG
>JABMNB010000730.1 GCA_013205335.1 Rhodospirillales bacterium | reverse complement strand
GGTCACGGCGAAGAAGGAGCTCGACCCGATCCCGCGCGTGGCCCTGGTGCCGGGCGTCGGCCTTTTCGGCATCGGCAACACGTCGAAGGATGCCAGGATCGCGGCCGACCTCGCCGAGACGACGGTAGCGGTGATCGCCGACGCCGAGCGGCTCGGCACCTATGAGTGCATTCCCGAGCCCGACATCTTCGACATCGAATACTGGTCGCTCGAGCAGGCCAAACTCAGCAGCGCGGCGGAGAAGCCGCTGGCCCGGCGCATCGTGGTCGTGACCGGCGGTGCCTCGGGCATCGGCGCCGCGACCGCAGCAGCGTTCTCGCGCGAGGGCGCCGAGGTGGCGGTGCTCGATCGTGACGTCTCCAGGGTGAAGGGCTTCGGAGTCGCCTGCGACGTCACCGACCCCAAGTCGGTGCGCGCCGCCTTCGACACGGTCGCGGCCACTTACGGCGGCGTCGACATCGTCGTCTCCAACGCCGGCGCCGCCTGGCAGGGCCGCATCGGCGACGTCGACGACGCCGTGCTGCGTAAAAGCTTCGAACTCAATTTCTGGGCGCACCAGAGCGTGGCGCAGAACGCCGTCCGCATCATGCGTACCCAGGGAATGGGCGGCTGCCTTCTGTTCAACACCTCCAAGCAGGCGGTGAATCCGGGACCGGACTTCGGCCCCTATGGCCTGCCGAAGGCCGCGACCCTGTTCCTGATGCGCCAGTACGCGCTCGACCATGGCGGCGACGGCATCCGCGCCAACGCCGTCAACGCCGACCGCATCCGCACCGGCCTCCTGACCGACGAAATGATCGCCCAGCGATCGAAAGCGCGCGGTCTCAGCGAGGCCGACTACATGGGCGGCAACCTGCTCGGCCTCGAAGTGACGGCCGACGATGTGGCGCAAGCCTTCGTTTCACTGGCCAAAGCGTCGAAGACGACGGGCGCTGTCACGACCGTGGACGGTGGTAACATCGCGGCCGCCCTGCGCTAGCGGCCGAAACAGCAAGCTGGCGCCGTCCTCGGAGAGCACCATGATCAAGGATCTTCAAGGACACACGCTTTCTGGCGCAACCGCTGAGGCAGCGGCGCTCTATGAGCGGGCGGTCGAGGCGTTCAATGTCTATCACGGCGACCCGATGGCCCTGCTCGCGCAGGCGATCGAGGCTGCGCCACGCTTCGCCATGGCGCACCTCCTGAAGGCCCATCTGCTGGGACTCGCGACCGAGCCGGACGCGGTGACCCAGGCGCGAACTGCGATCGGGGAGATCAGGAAGCTCACCCTCGATGACCGCGAGGTCGGGCACCTCATTGCGCTCGAGCAGATGGTCGCCGGCAATTGGACTCAGGCGGCAGTGACATTCGACCGGCTGAGCATGCGCTTTCCGCGCGACCTGATCGCGCTGCAGGTCGGCCACCAGATGGATTTCTTCCGTGCCAACGCCCGCAACCTGCGCGACCGAATTGCCCGCGCGCTGCCGGCCTGGTCCACCGACATGCCGGGCTACTCCATCCTGCTCGGCATGCTCGCCTTCGGCCTGGAGGAGACCGGCGACTACGCCCGCGCCGAGGAAGCCGGCCGCCGCGCGCTCGACTTTCAGCCTTTCGACAGCTGGGCGCACCACGCCGTAGCCCATGTGATGGAAATGCAGGGCCGTGCGCAGGACGGAATCGGCTGGATGGTCGCGCGCGAACCCCATTGGGCAGGAGATGCCTGCTTCTTCAAGGTCCACAACTGGTGGCACCGCGCGCTGTGCCATCTCGACCTCGGCCAGGTCGACCAGGTGCTGGCGCTCTACGACGGCCCGATCCGCAAAGACAGGAGTGCCGTCGCCCTCGATATGGTCGACGCCAGCGCGCTCCTTTGGCGGCTGCACCTGGCGAGCCACGACGTGGGCGATCGCTGGACGGAACTCGCGGCCGCCTGGGATGCGCACGCCGACGGAAGCACCTATCCCTTCAACGACTGGCACGCTGTCATGGCCTATCTCGGTGCCGGCCGACAAAAGGACGTGGCGCGGCTCGCCAAGGCCTATCAAGAGAAGGAGTGGGCCATGACCGAAACCGCCGGCTGGGGACGGGCGACGGCGCGGCCGCTGATCGAGGGCTTCAGCGCCTTCTGGCACGGCGACTACCGCACCGCGGTCGAGTTGCTTCACCCTGCGCGTTTCATCGTCAACGGGTTCGGCGGCAGCCACGCCCAGCGTGACGTCATCGACTGGACGCTGACCGAGGCCGCGCTGCGCGGCGGCTTGCGCGACGTGGCCGAATCCCTTGCCCATGAGCGGCTGGCACTCAAGCCACACAGCCCGATCAATCGGGCGTTCCTGGCCCAGGCTCGCGACACGACAGGCGCGCCGATGCTGGCGGCCTGAAACGCCATCGACGGGGCGGGGGCGGCCGCTGCCGATCCGGCCCAGCCACCGCCACACCCCCAACCTGCAGGAAAGGCCTTCCTCGACGTCGCCCGCCGTGTTCATCTTGCGACATGCAGATCGAGCCTCTCCAGCTGCTCCAGCCCCTCTTCGCCGCCGAGATGACTGGAATCGATGCGACGCGGCCGCTGACGCCGGCCGATGTCGCGGCGATCGAGGCCGGCATGGACAAGTATGCCGTGCTGGTGCTGCCCGGTCAGGACATGACCGACGAGCAGCAGCTCGCTTTCACGCGGAACTTCGGCCCGCTGCAGGCGGGCGCCAACACGGCCGTCACCGCGGCCGACATGCGCCTTCACGATGCCTTCGCCGACGTCTCCAACCTCGACAAGGACAACAGGAAGCTGGAGCGCGACGACCGCCGCCGCATGGCCGCCCTCGGCAACCGGCTATGGCACTCCGATGCCACCTTCCGCGTGGTGCCGGCGCGCTACTCGCTGCTGAGCGGCCGCATCGTGACCCGCGACGGCGGCAACACCGAGTTCGCCGACATGCGCGCCGCCTACGACGCGCTCGACGAGGCCACCAAGAAAGAGATCGAGGACCTGGTCTGCGAGCACTCGCTGATCTATTCGCGCGGCCAGCTCGGCTTCACCAACTTCACCGACGAGGAACGCCACCGCATGAAGCCGGTGCTGCACCGGCTGGTGCGCACGCATCCGGTCACCGGCGCGAAGTCGCTGCTCATGTCGGCGCATATCGGCGCCATCGTCGGCTGGCCGAGGCCCGAAGCCATGGCCTTCATCCGCGACCTGATGGAACACGCGACACAGCCGGAGTTCGTCTACGTCCACCGCTGGACGAAGCATGACTTCGTGATCTGGGACAACCGCACGACCATGCACCGCGTCCGCCGCTTCGACGACCTCAACATCGTCCGCGACATGCGCCGCACCACGACCACGAGCGAAGGCCCGACCGTCGAGGGGCAGCAGGCGGCCTGAAGCACCACAACCAAACCACCGTCGTCCTGAGCGCCGCGCCAAAGGCGCGAAGTCGAAGGACCTCTTTTCGCGTCCACACACCGTGCGCCGGAAAAGAGATCCTTCGACTCCGCCGCCCTGCGGGCGGCTCCGCTCAGGATGACGGAGTTGCCTCGAACTCCGCGTCCTTCTTCGGAATGAGATCGTACGGCAGCGCGAAGCCCGGCAGCGCCTTGATCCGGTCGCGCCACGAGGAGAGATTGGGCCGCGAATCGATCGACAGGCCGCCTTCGTGGGCGAACACCATGCGGCCCCAGCAGCCGATGTCGGCGATCGAGCAGGCATCTCCCACCAGCCATTCGCGGCCGGCCAGCGACTTGTCGGCGAAGTCGAGCGCGGCCTCGGCACCGGGCCGGAAGAAGTTCACGATGTCCTGCGACACGTCGGGACGGAAACGCGCGAAATGGCGGACGCGGGCCACGTTGGTGATGGCGTCGTTCTCCCATGACAGCCACTCGCGCGCCTGCCAGCGCTGCT
Organism: Rhodospirillales bacterium; assembly: GCA_013205335.1. Lineage (GTDB taxonomy): Bacteria > Pseudomonadota > Alphaproteobacteria > Reyranellales > Reyranellaceae > Reyranella. The sequence continues at coordinate 2,740 of JABMNB010000730.1, read as the reverse complement.
GCTCGGTCTTCGGCTCGAAGTGCCCGGTCGCGCGCGAGAGATAGTCGAGGATCACGTTCGACATCACGAGCGTGAGGCCGCGATGGCGCAGCACCGGTACCTGGCCGTACCGGTTGATCGCGAGATGCGCCGCTTCCTTCTGCACACCGTTCTTCAGGTTGACCGTGCGGAACGAGAACGGCAGGCCCGAGAGCGCCAGGAAGAGCATCGGCTTGTAGCTCGAGCTCGACGTGAAACTGCCGTGCAGAACGAGGCGCTCGTCGCTCATGGTCTCTCCTGTGGCATTGGCCCGAGGCAATTCGTACTCTCCCCCGTCCTCGGAGGAAACGAACATGACAGCGCTCAAGCGCCGGCAGGTCGGAAAAACGAAACTCGAAGTCACCGAGATCGGTCTTGGCGGCGCGCCGATGGGTGGCTTTCGCGCCACCATTTCCGATGCGGAAGCGGTGCAGCTCACCAACGACGGGTACGATTCCGGCATCCGCTACTTCGATACCTCGCCGTTCTACGGCTACGGCCGCAGCGAGTTGCGCATGGGCGCAGCGTTGCGCGAGAAGCCGCGCGACAGTTACGTGCTCTCGACCAAAATCGGCCGCATCCTGCATGTGCGGAAGCCGGGCGAGGTCCTGCCAAAAGACTTCCGCGAGAACGGCCTGCCGGGCTTCGTGCCCCAGTTCGACTACACCTATGACGGCGTTATGCGTTCGCTGGAGCATTCGCACTTCCGCCTCGGCCTCGACAAGATCGACATCGCGCTGGTCCACGATGTCGATTTCTGGACGATCAAGGACCGCGCGATCCTCGACGAGCGCTTCAAGACGGTGATGGACTCCGGCTTTCGCGCGCTCGACGAGTTGCGCAAGGCTGGCGTCATTTCCGCGATCGGGGTCGGCATCAACGAGAGCGACACCAGCACACGCTTCATCAAGGCCGGCGACTTCGACTGCATGCTGCTGGCCGGGCGCTACACCCTACTGGAACAGGGTGCGCTGGAGGAGTTCCTGCCGGAATGCACCAGGCGCGGCGTCTCGGTGATCCTGGGCGGACCGTACAATTCCGGCATCCTCACCGGCAATGTGAAGACGGGCGCGACGCACGACTATGTCGCCGCGCCGCAGCACCTGGTCGAGAAGGCGCAGAAGATCGAAGCTGTGTGCCAGCGGCACGGCGTGCCGCTCGGCGCCGCGGCGATGCAGTTCCCGCTGTGTCATCCCGCCTTCTGCTCGGTCATTCCCGGCGCGCTCAGTGGCGCGGAGGTGAAGCAGAATGTCGCCTATATGAACGTCAAGATTCCGGTCGAACTGTGGAGCGAGCTGAAACGCGAGAAGCTGCTCGACGCCGCCGCCCCTACGCCCAACTGAGGAAACCGACATGAAGATAGTCGACGCACAAATCCATATCTGGTCGCAAACCGTGACGCCGCCCTCCGGCCTGCATCGCAAGGTCGAGAGTTTCACGGCCGAGCAGGCTTTGCAGGAAATGGACGAGGCCGGCGTCTCTGCCGCCCTGATCCATCCGCCCTATAGTTGGGATCCGACCTCGAACCAGCTCGCCCTCGATGCGGCGAAGAAATATCCCGACCGCTTCGCCGTGATGGGACAGTTCCCGCTGCAGGATCCCGAGGGCCGCACCCTCATCAAGGGATGGCGCAACCAGCCTGGCATGATGGGCCTGCGCTGGGCGCTGTTGCAGCCAGCCGAGCAGAAGTGGCTGAACGACGGCCTGCTCGACTGGGTGTGGCCGGCCGCCGAGAAGGAAGGCATTCCGGTCGCGACCATGGGCGGCATCTTCCCCGACAAGTTCCGCCAGATCGCCGAGGCGCATCCCAAGCTCAAGATGATCGTCGATCATTGCGGTCTCAACCGTCACGGTCAGGACGAGGAAGCCTTCATTCATCTCGACAAGCTGGTGGCGCTGGCGAAGCTGCCCAACGTCGCGGTCAAGGCGACCGGCGCGCCGCATTATTCGACCAAGGGCTATCCGTTCAGGAACATCCAGGACGGGCTGCATCGCATCTTCGACGCCTTCGGTCCCAAGCGCTTTTTCTGGGGCACCGACATCACCCGCATGCAATGCACCTATCGCCAGTGCGTGACCTTCTTCACCGAGGAACTGCCCTGGCTGAAGGGTCGCGACCTCGAGGACGTGATGGGCCGCGGTCTGTGCGAATGGATCGACTGGAAGCTGAAGTTCGACTGAGCCTTTTCCTCATACTCCTCTACCCCGATAGGGGGAGAGGAACATGACGACTGCGGAGAAGGGAGACCCGTCTTACTTCTTAAGCGGCAGGATCTGACCCCGTATCTCGCCGTCGGGATATTTCTCGGTCATCACGTTGACGTACCAGAGGCCGGCCAGCACCTCGCGGGCCTGCTGCTCGGTGAGCGTCACGCCGTCGTTCAACGTCGAACGGTCGGCGTAGAACGGGACATCGATGGGCACGACCTGCGGGGCATTCTGGTCGGGCGCGGCGGGACCGTGCAGGGAGGCCTGCCGGACCGGACCGCTCAACCGTACGAGGTTGAGCCTGTATTCCAGCACCTTGGTCGAGGGCCGATAGACGGCCTCGAAGTAACCTTCGCCCTTGCTGTCGGTCGCCGGCACCTCGCGCGCACCGCTCAGGTCCGCGCGGAAGTCGGTCTTCGGCAGGTTGGGTTCGCCCATGTTGAAAGAGCAGCCCGACGCGACCAGCAGGAAGGCGAGAGACAGGACGAGGCGGCGGGCGGAACGGTGCATGCGT
>JABMNB010000729.1 GCA_013205335.1 Rhodospirillales bacterium | reverse complement strand
GCCTGGTGGTAGCTCGCCCGCTCCAGTTCGGCGGCCACCGCCCTTCCGGTGTCGGCGGAGGTTCGCGAATGAAGCGCTACGGTGTAGCCATCGTGCGCCAGGCGGCGCGCGATGGCAGCCCCGATACCGGAGGTCGAACCGGTGACGAGGGCAACGCGCTCAGACACGGGACTTCAGCGCTTCCAGCGTCTCGTCGGGCCGCTCCACCATCATGAAGTGCCCGCAGTTCGGGATAACGACCGCGTTCGATCCGGCGATGGCGGCCACGAGCGCTCTTGCCTTCGCGGCAGGCGTCATCAGATCGCCATCGCCCAGCACGAACACCGTCGGACACTTCACGGCGGCGGCTCTCGTCGGCGCGTCCTTGTAGGCGTTGCAGGCCGCGAGATCGGTATGGATCACATCCGCCGCGTTACCCGACAGCACCGCCAGCGACTCGCGCCGCAGCCACAGGCCGGGCGAGACCATGCCACCTTTGTGCAGGGCGTTGCCCATACCCCAGAAGGTCATGAGTTCCTGCACCTTCGACGTATTCGCCTTGGCGGATTCGAGCATCTCGGGATGCACCGGCATCTCGGTCGCAACTCCGCACAGGCCAAGAGCCCGTACCTTGTCACCATGTCGCGCCGCGCAGTCGAGGGCGACCAGCGCGCCCATCGAATGACCAACGAGGGCTGCTTGCCGCAGACCAGCGGCGTCGATCAGGCGCGCCGTCCAGTCGGCCATTGCCGCGATGCTGTCGAGTGCGGGCCCCTCCGACCAGCCATGCGCCGGGAAATCGACGGCCAGCACGCCACGGCCGTGATGGGCGAACCAGCGCGTCTGCAGGCGCCATGCCGTGCGATCGAAGCCCGCGCCATGAAGGAAGACGATCGTGGGCTTGGTGGGATCAAATTCGGTACCGCCGCTTGTCGCGAAGACGGTCCGGCCATCGACGGTGAGCTTCATGGTCAGCCCTTCTGCGCGGCGCGCAGCGCCGGTCCAAGATCGTCGATCAGGTCCTCGGGATCCTCCAGTCCGACCGAAAGCCGGATCATGCCCTCGCCGATACCCGCTTCCTCGAGCGCCGCCGCATCGAGCTGGGCGTGCGTCGTCGAAGCGGGGTGGATCACCAGCGACTTGGCGTCGCCCACATTGGCCAGATGCGAGAAGAGCTTCAGCCGCTCGATGAAGCGCCGGCCGGCCTCGCGGCCGCCCTTGATGTCGAAGCTGAAGATCGAGCCGGTACCCTTGGGCAGCAGCTTCTGCGACAGCGCGTGATCGGGATGCTCCGGCATGTCGGGTGAAGCCACGCGCTCGACCGCGGGATTGGCCTTCAGGAAGGCCATCACCTTGCGCGCATTCTCGACGTGACGCGCGATGCGGAGCGGCAGCGTCTCAAGCCCCTGCAGCAAGTAGAAGGCAGTCTGTGGCGCCATGCAGCAGCCGAAGTCGCGCACGCCTTCGGTGCGGGCGCGCATGACGAAGGCGTGCGGCCCGAACTCCTCGGCGAAGTCGATGCCGTGGTAGCCGGCATAGGGCTCGGTGAGCGTCGGGAACTTGCCCGAGCGCTCCCAGTCGAAGCGGCCGGACTCGACGATCACGCCGCCGATCGCCACGCCATGGCCGCCGATGAACTTGGTCGCCGAGTGGAAGACGATGTCGGCTCCGAGAGTCAGCGGCCGGCAGAGCATCGGCGAGGCAAAAGTATTGTCGATCATCAGCGGGATCCTGGCCTCGTGGGCGATCGCGGCGATGGCCGGGATATCCAGCACCTCGCCGCCGGGATTGCCGATCGTCTCACCCAGGACCAACCGCGTCTGGGGGCGGATGGCTTTGCGGAAACCCTCATGGTCGCGCGGATGCACGAAGGTCGTTTCGATGCCGAAGCGCGGCAAGGTGAGCGCCAGCATGTTGCGCGTGCCACCGTAGAGCGAGGTCGAGGCCACGATATGGCTGCCCGCCCCCATGAGCGTCGCGATGGCGATGTGCAGCGCCGCCTAGCCGCTCGACACCGCCAGCGCGCCCGAGCCCTCCTCCAGCGCCGCCACCCGCTCCTCGAACACAGACACTGTCGGGTTCGAGATGCGGCTGTAGATGTGGCCACCCACCTCGAGGTTGAACAGACTGGCTGCATGGTCGACGTCGCGGAACACGAAGGAGGTGGTCTGGTAGATCGGGACCGCCCGCGCGCCGGTTACCGGGTCGGGATGCTGTCCCGCATGCAGCGCCAGCGTATCGGGCTTCAGAAACTTGGCTTCGACCACGTTTGGTTTTCCTTGTGGGGCGGTCCGGCCGCCGGAGGACATGAACTGCGGGCTATTTCTTGAAGAGGGAGGCAGCGGCCGTGGCATGGCTCAGCTTGGCCTCGATCTTGGCTTCGACGCGGCCAAGTTCAGCCTTGAGCACGACGACGTACTCTTTCAGGTCCTCGACGTTCATGACGTCGAGATTCCTGGGTTGCGATTTCTTCTGCTTTGGGTCGAGTTCGTCGAGGTCGAAGGCCATGGCACGACTCCACGGAAGCGGCTAAGTGAGGACTAGCATTGCTCCCTCCGCTTCGAAAGGCCGACCATGAGCGCCCTGCCCGCTACGATGACCTGCGTGGAAATAACGAAGTTCGGCGGGCCGGACGTGCTGGTGCCGACCACACGGCCCGTGCCGCAGCCGAAGGCCGGCGAAATCCTGATCAAGGTCGCCGCCACGGCGGTCAACCGGCCCGACATCGCCCAACGCCAGGGCAACTACGCCCCGCCGCCGGGCGCCTCCGACCTGCCGGGCCTCGAGGCTGCCGGCACGGTCGCCGCCCTCGGCGAGGGCGTGACGGGCTGGGCGGTGGGCGACGCGGTCTGCGCGCTGACGCCGGGCGGCTCCTATGCCGAATACTGCGTCGTGCCCGCGCCGCAGTGCCTGCCGCCGCCCAAGGGCTTCGACCTGCTGCACGCCGCTGCGCTGCCCGAGAACTACTTCACCGTGTGGCACAACCTGTTCGAGCGCGGTCAGCTCAAGGCCGGCGAGACCGTGCTGATCCATGGCGGCGCGAGCGGCATCGGCACGACGGCGATCCAGCTTGCCAAGTCGTTCGGAGCGACCGTGCTCACCACCGTGCGGACGCCGGAAAAGGCCAGCGCCGTGAAGGCCCTCGGGGCCGACCACGCGATTATCTACAAGGACAACGACTGGGCGGCCGAGGTCAAGAAACTGTCGGGCGGCGTCGATGTCGTTCTCGACATGGTGGCGGGCGACTACCTGCCGAAGAATCTATCGCTCTTGAAGCTCGATGGGCGCTGCGTCGTGATCGCCGTGCAGGGCGGCGCCACCGCGACGATCAGCGCCGGCTTCCTGATGGTCAATCGCCTCACCCTCACCGGCTCGACACTCAGGCCTCAGAGCATCGAGAGCAAGGGCCGCATGGCTCGAGGTCTCAAGGAGAAGGTATGGCCGCTGCTCGAAGCCGGCAAGATCAAGCCGATCATCTACAAGACGTTTCCGTTCACGGATGCCGCCGGCGCGCATGCAGAATTGGAGCGCGCCGACCATGTCGGCAAGGTGATGATGACCGTCTAGGTCTTCTGTTCGCCGACGTCGGGCTGGTCGGCCTCGGCCGGATCGACGTCGGCCTCGGCAACTTCCTCGACCTGGCTGGCCTTCGCCGTTTCCTTCTTGCGTGCGGCATCCTCGCGGGCGGCCTTGCGGCGCGCGCGGTCGACCGCGTCATTCAGGTCCTTCAGCGAGCACAGGCCGAGCGTCACCGGATCGCGCTGGCGCACGTTCTGCATGTTCCAGTGCGAGCGATCCTTGACCGACTGAACCGTGCTCTTGGTCGAGCCAACCAGCTTGGCGACCTGGCTGTCCTGTAATTCGGGATGGGTCTTCAGCAGCCAGGCGATGGCGTCGGGGCGATCCTGGCGCTTGGCGACCGGCGTGTAACGCGGTCCCTTGGAGCGGGCCTGCGGCATCGGCACGTCGCGCGGGCTGAGCTTCAACTTCGCGTTGCTATCGGCCTCGGCGCGCTTGATCTCTTCCTTGGTCAGCTGGCCGTTGGTGGTCGGGTCGTATCCCGTCATGCCACCTGCGACTTCGCCGTCGGCGATCGCCTGGATCTCGAGCGGATGCAGGCCGGTGAAGGCCGAGATCTGATCGAAGGTCAGGGTCGTATTCTCGACCAGCCAGACGGCGGTCGCCTTGGGCATCAACACTTGCGACATGAATTCACTCTCCTGCGCCCGGATATAGAGGCCGGCTCCGTCGCCGCCAACCCGAAAAGCACATGGCAGAAAATAGAAACGGCCGGGGTCGCCCCCGGCCGTTCCTGAAGCCAGTGCTTCGGATCGTCTTACTGGATGACGATCTCGACGCGGCGGTTCTGCGGCTCGCGGACGTTCGGGCCGGTCTGCACCAGCAGACCCTGCTCGCCACGGCCAACCACCGCGATCGCGGTCGCCGGCACGCCTTCGCGAACCAGGGCGTCCTTGACGGCGTTCGCACGACGCAGCGACAGCGCCATGTTGTAGGCTTCCGAGCCCGACGTGTCGGTGTGGCCGGTCGCCGTGATGCGGGCGTTACCCTTCGCCTTGTAGGCCCCGGCAGCCTGCTTGATCGTGTTCAGAGCCTGGGCCGACAGGTTCGAGCGATCCCAGTCGAAGAACACCATGAACGACGGCGGAGCAACCATCGGAGCCGGCGGCGGCGGCGCAACCGGAGCCGAACCGAACTT
>JABMNB010000728.1 GCA_013205335.1 Rhodospirillales bacterium | reverse complement strand
GAGGAGGCCCGAAGGGCCGTCTCGAAGGATGGGCAACAGACGCGGTGCTCGTGTCCACCCTTCGAGACGCTCACTACGTTCGCTCCTCAGGGTGAGGTCATTGCTTGGACGTCAGGCATGATTGCTTCACGGTCGTAAGACTTCTAATTCGGCGGATCTTTTCCGATAACGATGCGCGCGCCCGTGTATTTCGGCGGCGTGTCGAACCAGACGTCGACATAGGCGCGCAACGCTGACGGATAGCGCCGCAGCTCGGTCATAAGGCTGTACGCGCGTTTCACGTCCTGCGCTTCGAAGCCCCAGGCCTCGATCCCCTGCTCGCGCGCGAGGAAGATCGCGCGTGAGAGGTGGAAGCGCTGGGAGACGATGATCATGCGCGTCTGGCCGAAGACCGATTCCGCCCGTAGCACGGAGTCCAGAGTGCGAAGGCCCGCGAAGTCGCGATAGATCGCCTCGGCCGGCACGCCGCGCTTGATCAGGCCGTCCCGCATCGCCGTCGGCTCGTCATAATCCGCGCGGCTGTTGTCGCCGCTCACCAGCAGGTACTTCACCTTGCCGGCCTTGTAGAGCGCCGCCGTGGCATCGAGCCTGTAGACGAAGTAGCGATTGGGCCCGCCCTCCGGACCGATCGGCGCCGCTCCCAGCACGAGAGCCACCGGAACCTCGGGGAGCCTCGCCGGATCGTCAGTGATGTAGGCTGCGGCCAGGGTCTCGAGCCGGCGCTCGGCCAGCCACGACAGCAGAGACACCAGGAGGGCCATCGCGCCCAGTGCAAGCACCGCGTACAACATCAACCGCATGTCATCGCCCTGATTGCACTCCCTGCCGCCCCTAGAGAGCCAAGCATGCCCCGCCTCAGCACCGCCGAAGCCACGGTCGAAACCCTCCTGCTGCACGGCCTCGACACGGTCTATGCCCTGCCCGGCCTGCATCAGGACCCGTTGTTCGACGCCTTCTATCATGCTTCGGACCGGCTGCGGGTGATCCATCCGCGCCACGAGCAGACGGCGGCCTACATGGCGCTGGGCGCGGCGCTCGCCACCGGCAAGCCGCAGGCCTTCGGCGTCGTGCCCGGTCCTGGATTGCTCAATGCCGGCGCGGCGCTCCTCACCGCCTACGGCATGAACGCGCCGGTCATTGGCCTGATCGGCCAGATCCCGCAGGCCGACATCGACAAGGGCCACGGCCACCTGCACGAGATCCACGACCAGCTCGGCCTGATGCGCCACATCACCAAGTGGGCGGAACGCATCCGCAGCCCCCAGGAGGCGCCGACCCTGGTCAGACAGGCGATATGGCATGCCACCTCGGGCCGTCCGCGTCCCGTCGCTTTGGAATGCGCGCTCGACACCTGGGCGAAGCGCAGCGAGGTGGTGATCCCCGAGGGGCCGCTGCCCCTGCCGCCGGAGACGATCGACGACGAGGCGATCGAGGCTGCCGCCAGGATCCTCGGCCAGGCCGAACGGCCGATCATCGTGCTGGGCGGCGGTGCCATGGACGCCACGCCCGAGGTCATCCGGCTTGCCGAGATGCTCGAAGCGCCGGTCAGTTCCTATCGGCGCGGCCGCGGCATCGTCCCCTCCTCGCATCGTCTCGCCGTCGACATGCCGATCGGTCACCGGCTGTGGAAGGACGCCGATGCCGTGCTGGCGGTCGGCACGCGCTTCTTCATCCAGAACGGCAGTTGGGGCGTCGATGACAAGCTGAAGGTGGTGCGGGTCGACATCGACCCCGACGAACCCGAGCGCTTCCGCAAGCCCGATGCCGCGCTGGTCGGCGACGCGGCCCCGCAGCTTCGGGCGCTGATCGCGGCCCTTGCCCGCCACAACCGCAAGCGTACCTCGCGCGCCGAGGAACTGAACGGCCATCGCGCCTGGTTGGCAGAGCGCCTGTCGAAGCTGGAACCGCAGCTCTCCTTTCTGAAGGCGATCCGCAATGCGCTGCCGGAGGACGGCATCTTCGTCGACGAGGTCTCGCAGATGGGTTTTGCCTCACGCGTCGCGTTGCCCATCGAGAAGCCGCGCACGTTCCTGTCGCCCGGCTATCAGGACAATCTCGGCTGGGGTTTCGGTACGGCTCTCGGCGCAAAGGCGGCAATGCCCGACCGCAAGGTCCTGGCGATCGCCGGCGATGGCGGCTTCATGTATCAGGTGGGAGAACTGGCGACCGCCGTCCGCCACAACATCGCCGTGGTGGTCGTGGTGTTCGACAACGGCGCCTTCGGCAACGTGAAGCGCATCCAGCAGGAGCGCTACGGCAACCGGCTGATCGCCTCGGACTTGCAGAACCCCGATTTCGGAAAGCTGGCCGATTCCTTCGGCATCGCCTCGTTCAAGGCGCTCGACGCCAGACAATTGGAGGACGCCCTGCACAAGGCGTTCGCCCTGAATGCACCGGCTCTCATCTGGGTCCCGCATGGCGACGTCCCCAGCCCGTGGGACCTCATCATGATGCCGAAGGTGCGCGGTTATTCGATCGCGTCGGCGGCCGGAATTCTGGTTGCCGCTAGCGCAACCCTGCGAGGATCACCCCGAAGTCCGTACGGCACCTGAAGCCCAACACACGCTCCGCCTTTCCGGCGTCGTAGACACGGTCGATCGTGTCGAACATGGTCCAGCCGCACCGCTCGTAGAGCGCGCGGTACTCCGGGAACAGGCGCGCCACGACCGAGGGCGCATCGGTGATCAGGTCGTGGCAATCGTCATGTCGGAACGGGGTCGGCGCGGAGACGATGAAGGTGTCGAAGCCGACCTCCTTCGCCTTGGCCAGTGCCACGACATGGGCCTCGGCCGCATCCTCGACGCTGAGGCGGCGGAACAGAAACTCGTTGGCCTTGGTGTTCTCGCCCGACTGCTCAATGGCATGCGCCATGTCATCCTCCTCGGGAAAGAACCGCGAGGTGCGCAGGACCAGGACCGGCAGTCCGTGCAGGTGATTGAACAACCGGCACAGCTCCTCGGCTGCAAGCTTGGTGACGCCGTAGATGTTGCGCGGCTTGAGCGGCGCCATCGTCTCGTCGATCCAGATCGCCTCGCGCGCACCGCCCGCCTTCCCGTCGCGTATCTCCTGCGAGATCATCAGCGAGGTCGTCGAGGTGAACACGAACCGGTCGACGGTCGAGCCTGGCGCCACCGCCTCCTCCAGCAGGTTCAGCGTCCCCTGCACGTTGACGACGACGAACTCCGAATTGTCGTGGGTCTCGATGTGCGGCTTGTGGCGCGCCGCGGCATGGACGATCGCCGTGATCCCCTCGTCGCGGATGACGCGATGCACCAGTGCGCGGTCGACGACCGAGCCCACCACGCTTGTCGTGGCACCCGGTTCGGGATCGAGGCCCACTACCTTGTGCCCGTCGCGCGCGAGACTCGGCACCAGGGTCTGGCCGAGCCAGCCCGAGGAGCCGGTCACCAGGACGTTCACGGCTGGATCGCGTCCGTGAGCCCTGCCTCTTTCAGCGCGAGGTCCTGCCGCTCGGCGAGTGCGCCCACGTCGAAGCCCTCGATCATGCCTTCGAAGAGCTGGTGCCAGTTGATCGAGGCGCGGAGATGGATGAACACCGAGCCGAGGCCGATGGCGGCACGGTCCATGAACACGAACTCTCGCGGCGGCCGCACGCCGCCCATCTTGCGCAGCTCGCCGAACACGTTCTGAGCCATCTCGCGGCCATAGCCCTCGGCCATGCCCTCGGTGAGACGGCGCGGGCGATCGTCCATCAATGGCCCATACAGGAACGCGGCCCAACGGTTGAGGATGGCGATCATCTCCTTGCTGAGACCCGCAAATCCCCAATCCTCGTAGGCCGCGACCGCGCGCGCCTCGTCGTCGGTCATCAGCGCGCGATAGAGCTCGATCGAGCCGCGCACTAAGCGCGGCGGGAAGATGCGGATGCAGCCGAAGTCCATCAGGTTCACCGAACCGTCCGGCCGCACCGAATAGTTGCCGAGATGCGGATCGCCATGGATGACGCCATAGAAGTAGAACGGCACGTACCAGGCGCGGAACATGGCGATGGCCAAAGCATCGCGCTCCTCCTGAGAGCGCGTCTTCCAGTTGAGCAAGGGCTCGCCCTGCAGCCAGTCCATGGTGAGCAGACGCTCGGTCGAATGGGAGGCGATGACGCCGGGAACATGGACCTGCCCCTCGTCGCGCAGCATGTGGCGGTAGAGGGCCGCGTGCCGGGCCTCCCGACGGTAGTCGAGTTCCTCGCGCAGCCGGTTTGTGATCTCGGCATGGATCTCGTCGGTTCGGATCGCCGGATCGACGCGCTGGCCGATCGCGAACACGAGCTTGAGCTGATTGAGGTCGGCTTCCAGGGCCGAGGACATGTCGGGATACTGGAGCTTCGCCGCCACCTCGCGCCCACCCAATGGATGATCTGCGAGCAGCGTCGCGCGATGGACCTGGCCCAGCGACGCGGCGAACGACGCCTCCTTGTCGAAGCGGGCGAACTTCGCCTGCCAGTCGGGCCCGAGTTCCGAGGCCATGCGGCGGCGCACGAAGGCCCAGCCCATCGCCGGCGCGTTGGCCTGCAACTGCGCCAGCTCGCGCGCATACTCGGGTGGCAGCGCGTCGGGAATGGTGGCGAGCAGCTGCGCCGCCTTCATCAGCGGACCTTTCAGTCCGCCCAGCGCCGCCTTCAGTTCGCCGGCGTGCTTGTCGCGGTCGAGGTTGAAGCCGAGATAGCGCTGCCCCGCCAGCTTGACTGCCAGCCCACCTACCGACGTGCCAACCCGCGCATAGCGCCCGAGCCGCCCGCCGAGAGAGTCACCTTCATCTGCCATCGCGGCCTACAGCTTCTCGAGTTCGTCGATGAAGCCCGAGATCACCTCGAGGCCCTTGTCCCAGAAGGCGGGATCGGAGGCGTCGAGGCCGAAGGGCGCGAGTAGCTCCTTGTGCCGCTTCACGCCGCCCGAGCGCAGCATGTCGAGATACTTCTCCTGGAAGCCGTCGGGCCGGGCCTGGTACGCCGCGTAGAGCGAGTTCACCAGGCAGTCGCCGAAGGCGTAGGCGTAGACGTAGAACGGCGAGTGGATGAAGTGGCCGATGTAGGACCAGTAGTGTTTGTATTCGTCGTCGAAGGTGAAGGCCGGACCGAGGCTCTCCTTCTGCACCGCCATCCAGATCTCGCCGATCGCGTCGGGCGTCAGTTCGCCCTCGCGGCGCGCCATGTGGAGGCGGGATTCGAAATCGTAGAACGCGATCTGGCGCACCACGGTGTTCAGCATGTCCTCGACCTTGCCGGCCAGCATCGCCTTGCGCGTCGCCTTGTCGGGCGCGGTCTTGAGCAGCGACTGGAAGGTCAGCATCTCGCCGAACACCGAGGCGGTCTCGGCGAGCGTCAGCGGCGTGTCGGCCATCAGCGGCCCCTGCTTGGCCGCCAGCACCTGGTGCACGCCGTGGCCCAGCTCGTGCGCGAGCGTCATCACGTCCCGCACCTTCCCCTGGTAGTTCAGCAGAAGATACGGATGCGCCGACGGCACCGTCGGATGGGCGAAGGCGCCCGGCGACTTGCCCGGCCGCGCCGGCGCGTCGATCCAGCCGGAGCCGAAGAATTTGCGCCCGACATCGGCCAGTTCGGGTGAGAAGGCATTGTAGGCGTCGAGCACGATCTTCTCGGCCTCGGGCCAGGGGATCGTGCGGTCGTCATGCTCGGGCAGCGGCGCGTTGCGGTCCCAGTAGGGCATGGTCTCGACGCCGAACCATCTGGCCTTGAGCTTGTAGTAACGGTGCGAG
>JABMNB010000727.1 GCA_013205335.1 Rhodospirillales bacterium | reverse complement strand
GACGAGGATCACCTGGGCGACATGGACTTCAAGGTCGCCGGCACCGACATCGGCGTAACGTCTTTGCAGATGGACATCAAGATCACCTCGATCACCGAGGAGATCATGAAGGTCGCACTCGGCCAGGCGAAGGACGGCCGCATCCACATCCTGGGCGAAATGGCCAAGGGTCTGGGCGGTGCGCGTGAGGGCGTCGCGTCGACCGCGCCGCGCATCACGCAGTTCACGATCCCCAAGGACAAGATCCGTGAAGTCATCGGTACGGGCGGCAAGGTGATCCGCGAGATCACCGAGCAGACCGGCACCAAGATCGACATCGAGGACGACGGCACGATCAAGGTTGCGGCGGTTGACGCCGCTGCCGGCCAGCGCGCCATCGACTGGATCAAGGGCATCGTTGCCGAGCCGGAAATCGGCGTGATCTACACCGGCAAGGTCGTGAAGACCGTCGAGTTCGGCGCCTTCGTGAACTTCCTGGGCGCCCGCGACGGCCTCGTGCACATCTCGGAACTGGCGCCGCGTCGCGTTGCCAAGGTCAACGACGTCGTCAAGGAAGGCGACCAGGTCAAGGTCAAGGTCCTGGGCGTCGACGATCGCGGCAAGGTCCGCCTCTCGATGAAGGTGGTCGACCAGGAGACCGGCGAGGACATCTCGAACAAGTTGGCCGAGGCAGCGCCCGCCGGCGAGTAGAACCGCTCGCTATCGATAAAGGAAACGGCGGCCCTTGGGGCCGCCGTTTTCGTTTGGGCCTTGAGCCCAACAGGGAGTTCCCGGCGTCTGGCGCCTGCACTGACGGGAGTGTTATGCCAGTCCGATGAATGATGCGTGCGGCGCGTCGGGGGCCTCGAGCGCGAGCGGCAGCCAGTCCCGGCGAAAACGCCGCCAGACCTCCCTGGTTGCCGGACTGCCAAGGCCATGGCCCGGCGCGACCTCCGCTTCGAACAGCCAGGGATTGAGGTCGGCGTCCAATCCGATATCGACGCCGAAGAAGGTCGGTGGCAGCCCGCGCCAGCCTGGAATGGCGCGCATCGCCCCCAGGATGCCGCCCGTTTCCAGGTAGCCGACCAGTTGTGACGCTGTCTCGACCAGGCGGTCCCTCACGCGCCGCGCGTCGGCGGTGTCGAAGGCCGTGTCGAGGAACGTCTGCAGCGCCACGCCCGGGGCCGCGAACGCGCCGATGGGCTGCTCAAGGGCGGACTTTTCGGCGGACAGCGGATTGACGAAGAGCGCCCCATGTGTGCCGTCGCGGTAGGGGGCGGTCGACACGAAGACCAGCCCATCATGCCACAGGCTCGCGGCACCGGTGGCTGGCGCCCGCAGACTGATGTGCAGGCGGATGTTGATCTTGCGCCCCTCGTAGAGAAAAGGGGGCTCGATGAAACGCTGCAGGACGGCGATGCCTTCCGGCCATGGCTCGCCGCCGGCTTCGCTCAAAGCGCGAACGCCCTGCGTGCCGGTGAGCTGTGGCGCCTTGACGATCCACCGGGCATGGGGGGCACTGCGAACCGCCGCCTTCGCCGCCTTTTCCTGCATGGGCAACCGGTAGGTTTCCGGCCACCACGTCGGGCGCCTCTTCGCTGAACCCTCGAGCAGCCGGGCAAGCAGGTCCTTTCGATCTATGCGCGCCAGTGGCTCGACGTCGCGCTGTTGCCAGAAGAAGACGGCCTGGTCGGCAAATTCGTCGTTGCCGAGGAGCCGATTGCGCAGCGCCCGACGCTGATCCTGCCGATCGAACTCGATCATCCATCGGGCAAAGTCGAGTGCGGCGCTCGGCGGGGCATTCCGGCCCGGATAGGAGAGCTGGCGCGCAAAGGCGTGATCGCCGGCAAGATGGATGGCGTTGGCCGCGATCGCACGGGTATCGATGGTCGCGTCCGAGAGGGCCAATGCCCGGAGGTAGTGATGGGCACTTTCACCATAACGGCCAAGCCTGCGCTGGCAGAACCCCAACCATTCCTCAATGCCGGCGGTTGTCCCGAACCGGGCGGCGCGCTTGTATTGCCCCACCGCCTTCTCGAACTCATAGAGGTACACGAGCGCCCAGGCGAACAGCTGGATCGCATCCCGCGAGTCTGGATGTTCCTGCGCGAAGCGCTCGGCCAATCCGAGCGCGGCCGGGCGATCCGTCTTCATCAGTCCGGCCACCGCTTCGTGGGCCTGCGCCTGTGTCAGTTGCAAGATCTTCCCTTGGACGGGGGTGGCGGAACTTCATCACCCAGGGTGCGGCGCCGGCCCCAACATACGACTGTCGCGCAGACGGTCTCTCCGGCTGTCGTGCCACGTTGCCATATCGGCCAGTCGCGCCTCCGCATTGAAATGCAGGTTTAACGAAAAAGCAACTTTTTCACTCATTATGTAATTTGATTTCGTAGATACACCGTTCATTATTGCACGGGCATTTTGGACGTTGGGAAGTAGCTGGTCCGGTAGTTGTTGTCTAAGGATCGGCAGGCTGCTGCGACCGTGTGTGGGGTCGAGGGGCGGCTGCGGATTTCTTGGATAGGGGTCTCCGCCAGCTTCTTTTGAATTCAAGGCTCCGGACGCGCCGCAGGGCGCGGCTGAAGAAGTGTTCGCGAATCGCAAGAAGCGGCGGGGAGAGAGATCATGGCCAAAGGCCTCAAACTGACCGGCACGAGCGGCACCGAAACCCTGAGCGGCGGCGTCAACGACGACGACATCACAAGCCTGCTGGGCAGGCACACCATCCTGGCCGGCGCCGGTGACGACAAGATCACGGTCGGCAACACCAGCAACAATGTCATCGATGCCGGGACGGGCAACGACAGCATCACCGTCGGCAACGGCAGCAACACGATTTATGGCGGCGCCGGTAACGACAAGATTACCGTCGGCAACGGCAACAACACGATCGATGGTGGCGATGGCGTCGACGTCATCAAGGCCGGCAAGGGCAACAACGTCATCGACGCCGGCACGGGCAACGATATCGTCCAGGCAGGCGACGGCAACAATCTGGTTTATGGCGGCGACGGCGACGATTCGGCGGGGACCGGCAAAGGAAATGATTCCCTCGATGGCGGCGCGGGCAACGACATTCTGGCCGGCGGCGCCGGCAATGACTCCCTGGTGGGCGGCGCCGGCGACGACCTGCTGCTCGGGGACGGATCGATCAATCGGAACGGCAAGGCCAACTTTGGCTCGGGTGGCGGTTCAGGGGGCGGCTCGCATGGCGCGAGCCAGACCTTCAACGACTATCTCAGCGGCGGCACGGGCAACGACAAGCTCGACGGCGGCCGGGGCAACGACGTGCTCGACGGCGGCGACGGTAACGACTCCCTGGTAGGCGGTGCCGGCAACGATTCCCTCAAGGGTGGTGCCGGCAACGACCTGCTGCTGGGTGACGGCTCGCTCGGTTCCGGCGGCAAGGTCAAGTTCGACTCTGGCGGCGGCTCGGGTGGCGGCTCAGGTCGCGGCTCGGGCGGCGGTTCAGGGGGCGGCTCCCACGGCGCGGCGCAGACCTTCAACGACTACCTCGACGGCGGCGCCGGCAATGACGTGCTCTACGGCGAGCGCGGCAACGACCAGGCGGTCTATAGGGCGGCCGAGAACCTCGGCGCCCGCGACGTCTATGACGGCGGGTCGGGCATCGATACGCTGACCCTGGAGCTGACGCGGGCCGAATGGCTCAATCCCCAGGTCCAGCTCGACATCGCGGCCTATCTGCAGTTCCTCAGCGGTCACACCAGCCCCGGTACCGGCCAGGCCGACGGCGCGGCCTTCCAGTTCAACGCCTTCAATCTCCAGGCCAGCCGGTTCGAGAACCTGCGGGTGTTCGTCGACGGCCAGGAGTTCGATCCGCGCGATGCCGCCGTCGACGCCGTCAACGACACCGCCACGATCAACGAGGACAGCACGAACACCTTCTTTGGCAGCGTCCTGGCCAACGACATGGCGCCGGATCTGGCGCGATCGGTGCGCCTGGTCACGCCCCCGGCCGCGGGCGTCCTTGCCTTCAACACCGGAATCGACGGCAACCCCGACGGCACCTACAGCTTCAACCCGGCGGGTGCCTTCGAATGGCTGGCCCAGGGCGAGAGCACGACTGTTTCCTTCACCTACGAGGTCAAGGACGCCGACGGTGATACCGACCAGGCGACCGTAACGATCGAGGTCACCGGCACCAACGACGCGGCGGTGCTGTCCTTCGCGGTGGTGGACCTGACCGAAACCGACTCGGCGGCCGACCTCTCGACCGGCGGGACGCTCACGGTCTCCGACGTCGACAGCGCGGCGACCTTCGTCGCCCAGGCT